>JAGQRC010000991.1 GCA_020425835.1 Planctomycetota bacterium
TCGGCAACGAAGAGATCCAGCGACTTCGCGACGAGTTGTGCGAGATCGACATCCGATACGGGGAGCTCGGGTCGCGAGGCCTCCGACCGAGTCTCCTCGCGGCCGGCTTCGAGACTCGCCTCGAGGCTGGCCGGATCGAGCGGGCCATGATCGAGCCACCGGCCGGGGGGCGAGCCGAGTTCCGTGGCCGGTTCATCCGGGACCACGCTGACGAGGCGGACCGCTACCGTGTCGATTGGACGCGGATCAGCGACCTCGACGAGTCGCGGTGGCTGCCGATGCGGAACCCGGAGCGGTCCGCCTTCGAGTGGAAGAGCACCGAGGCGCCCGGGTCGATCCGACAGCTCGGTCTGTTCTGATCCACCGCTTCATCGTTCCTCCGTTCGCGTTCGTCCCAACGCCGTCGCATCGCCCGGTCGACGCGGTTAGCCTGCGCGATCGCGCCCGAACTCGGGCCGCGCGAGTGGGGCTCTCGATCCATGCAAAGGGAAGCACGATGAGCGGAGGATGCACGGTGAACGGCAAGCGGATGATGATCGGCGTACTGGTCTTGATGTCCGTCGTCGGCGGACGCGCCATCGCGTCGAGGTCCGCGTACGCGCAAGACGTGGCGAAGGCTCGGGACGCGCAGGTCGACGCCGGGAAGTCGGACGAGAAGACCGGTACCGCCGAGGATCCGGCCAAGGCGGCGCGCGAGAAGGAGCGGAAGCGCGCCGGTCTCGAGCGGGAGATGCGTGTGGCGGTCGGACGGCTCGAGCTCGCCCGGTTCGAGGTCGAGTCGGCGGAGATCGACGCGATCAGCGAGATCGCGCGCGCGCAGAGAGAGCTCGAGCTGGCGCGGCAGCAACTCGCCGAGTTCGACGAGCTGACGCGCCCGCTGCGGACGAAACGCGCGCAACTCGACCTCCAGCAGAGCCGCGACTCCGTGCGAGAGAACGAGCAGGAGCTCGAGCAGCTCGAGATGATGTACAACGATCAACAGATCGCGGACGCGACGAAGGAGATCGTCCTCGAGCGCGGGCGACGCCGCCTCGAGAGAGCCCGGCAGCGGCTGACGATCGAAGAGCAAGAGGTGCAGAAGCTCGAGACGCACACACTCCCGCGAGAGCGAGAGGGACTCGAGCTGGCCGTGCGCGAGAAGGAGGACGGGTTGGCGCGGAGGCAGCGCACCGCCGAATCGACCCGAATGGAGAAGCACCTCGGCATCCTCGGGGCGGAGAACGAGGTCGCGCGGATCCAGTCCGAGCTCGAGGCGCTGTGATGTCGACGCTGCTGATCCTCCTGGTGTGGAGTGGATCCCTCGTCTCGCATGATTCCGGGGCTTCGTCGACACCGCCGGAGAAGCCGTCGGTCGACGAGAGTCGGGAGCGATCCCGCTCGAGCCGCGATCGAGCGATCGCCTACCTCCTGGAGAGCCAGAACCCCGACGGATCGTGGGGAGGCGCAGCGAACGCGACGTTCACGGACTGTTGGTCGAACCCGGAGACGCAGCGTTCCTGGCGCGTCGCGACGACCGGGCTCGCCTGCATGGCGCTCCTGGAAGCGGTGGACGGAGACTGGGGCGCGAGCGACGCCGCCCAGCGAGAGCGTGGTCTCGACGCGGTCGATCGCGGTCTCGACACGTTGATCGACGGTGCGTCGCTGGAGCAGTGCGAGGACTGGGACCTCGACAACATGTGGGGCTACCTCTACGGGTTGCAGGGTCTGGCGCGCGCGCTGGCGAACGACCGCTTCGGGCCGGAACATCGGAAGCACGCGGCGATACGAGCCGCGGCCGGCATCCACC
>JAGQRC010000992.1 GCA_020425835.1 Planctomycetota bacterium
CCGAACCGTTCGGCGAAACCTCTCGCCGCGCGCCGCACGCCCCGGGATCGGACGCAGCCGCCGCGATCCGGTGGCGTTACGGTTCTCCTTGCGGAGCGACTTGTCTCATTCGATCGACCGGCGGAATTGGCCGGCGCCCCGATGATCGCTCACACTCCGGATGGTGAACCTGACTTCGACCCCATCCCGAGGGATACGGTGGTGTCCATGACTCGCTCTCTCGCGCGTCCCTGCCTCGTCGCGATCGCTGCACTCACGGTCTTCCTTCCGCTGCCGCTCCGCGCCGAGCGCGCGATCGGGACCAACCTGGCGGTCCTTCGACCCGGTTCCTCCGAGTGGGCGTTCGTCGACCTGTTCCATCAGGCGAGCACCTGGATCCCGCAAGTCTGCGAGCCCGTCGGACCGTGGGACACCGGGGAGGTCCTGCAGCTGACGCCGGATGGATGGCCGATCCTGCAACCCGGCCAAGCCGCCGGCGCGGTGATCGCGGCGGTCGACGGGCGCTATCCCGGAGGGCAGTATCTCTGTCTCTACGAAGGAAGCGGAACGATCGAGTTCCACCTGGACGCGACGGTGATCGACTCGCAGCCCGGACAGATGGTCGTCGAAGTCCAGCCGGAGAACCTGATCCACGTCAAGATCACCGCGTCCGACCCGTCGAACCCCATTCGCAACATTCGACTGATCATGCCCGGCTTCTGGGAGAACTACACAGCGCAGCTCTTCCATCCGGTCTTCCTCGAGCGACTGGCGCCCTACTCGACGATCCGGTTCATGGACTGGCAACGAACCAACACGACGCCCGTGACGTCGTGGAGCGATCGGGCGACACCCGATCAGCCGACGCAGACGACCGAGGCGGGCGTTGCGCTCGAGTACATGATCGAGCTGGCGAACCGGACCGGGAAGTCGCCCTGGTTCTGCATCCCGCACCTGGCGGATGACGACTACGTCGAGCAGTTCGCGACCCTGGTTCGCGACCAGCTCGATCCGGCGATCCCCGCGTACATCGAGTACTCCAACGAGTGTTGGAACAGCGCGTTTCCGCAGGCTGCCTACTGTCAGCAACGGGGATTGGCGTTGGGTCTCTCCGAAGATCCCTTCCACGCGCAGATCCTGTTCTACTCGCAGCGCGCGGTCGAGATCTTCACCACGTTCGAGAACGTGTTTGGCGGGACCGATCGCTTGGTCCGAGTCCTCGGCGCGCAGCTCGCGACGCCGTGGGTCGGCCAGCAGGTCTCGGCCCACCAAAATGCCTATCTGAAGGCGGACGCGGTGGCGGTGAACCCCTACATGGGGATCTCCATCGGCACCTCGTTCGCCCCGCTGACCGAGGGCTGGCAGGTCGACAACGTCCTGGCCGTCCTGCAGGACGAATTGCCGTCGCTGGGAGAGAAGGTCGCAGAGTACGCCGGCATCGCGTCGACCACCGGCCTCGAGCTGATCGCGTACGAGGGCGGACAGCACCTCGTCGGCGTCGGCGCGCTGCAGTCGAACGTCGAGCTGGCGAACCTCTTCCACGAGGCGAACCGTGCCGAGGGAATGTACGACGTCTATCGAGATCTCCTCGACACCTGGAGTGCCAACGGCGGCGGGCTCTTCATGCACTACCACGCGACCGAGCTCCCGAACCTCTTCGGATCGTGGGGTGCCCTGGAGTACCAGGACCAGTGTCTCGACGAAGCGCCGAAGTACCGGGCGCTGATCGACTACGCCGGGTCGAACTTCGTGCGGGGCGACTGCAACCAGGACGGTCGGCAGGATCTGTCCGATCAGGTCTACCTG
>JAGQRC010000993.1 GCA_020425835.1 Planctomycetota bacterium
TCGAGCGGGGCATCGACGAGCCCGAGAGCCTCGAGCGACTCGTCAACGAGATCGACGGGGTCGTGGACAACGGCCTCTTCACGAATCTCGCCAGTCGGATCCTGGTGGCGGACGGCGAGTCCGTCCGCGAATGGCGGCCCGAAACGGCCGGGAGGGCGCCGCGGGGTTAATCTGGACTCCCCATCCTGTCGACAGCACAACTCATTGATACTCCTCGACTTGGCGGATTTAGCTCAAGTCACTCCTTGACCCGGGTTGATAAACCCTATCGGAGTGCTTATCCTCCCGCCAAGGTCAACTGGCTTCAGCATCTCGGATATTCGAAGGAGTCGTGACATGCACCCGATCGGCAAGAACATCAAGATCCTCCGTCAGATGCAGGGCATCACGCAGACGCGTCTCGCCGAATCCGTCGGCGTTGCCCCGGCCTACATCAGTCAGATCGAGTCGATGATCCGCGTCCCCAGCGTCCGCGTCACCCACCGGATTGCCGAGGCCCTGGGCACCACCGTCGGCACCCTCCTCGGAGAGAATCCCGAGACGAACACCGAGGGCCGCCTGTCGAAGCTCGAGCAGATTCACCTGCTCAAGCGTCTCGTGCTGGAGCTCGAGGCGGAACTCGAGGACACGAGCAACCTGGACAACTCGCTGGCGATTCGCGAGAACGTCGCCTGATCGCGAGCCGATCAGGACGTCCCCGACCTGGAAATGGCGGGCGCTAGCGGCCCTTCGCCGCGGCGCCCGCCCTTCATCTCCGGCCCTCCCCTGCCGATTCGCGGAGAGAGGCGCTCGACGTTCCGGCGCGAGCCCTCCGAGGAGAGCCATGGATTCCGCCCTGCCCGCCCCCCGATCGAACGACGCGCCGGCGCCCATCGCCGAGTTCCGCGCGTCGCCCGGCGTTCATCCCCCCGGCGTGCCGCGCGAAGCGCGGATCTTCGTCAATCGACATCTCCGGATGAGCCGGATCGGCGCCGTGGGTTTCGACCTGGACTACACACTCGCGAACTACCGCGTGCGGGAGCTCGACGAGCTCGCGTTCCGCCTCACGCGCGAAAAGCTCGTGGAGAAGCGCGGATACCCGGCGGAGATCCTGAGCTTCGCGCTCGACTCCGCCTTCGTCCGGCGCGGTCTCGTCCTCGACACGCGTCGCGGCAACCTCCTCAAGATGGACTATCACAACTACGTCGTGAGGGCGTCGCACGGCACGCGACCGATCTCCTCGGAGGAGCGGAAGGGCATCTACCGGACGCGTCGGCTCCGGACGTCGGCCGAGGCCTACGTCTCCGTGGACACTCACTTCCACCTGCCCGAGGTCTATCTGTATCTGCTGCTCGTGGATTTCTTCGAGGATCTTCGACGGCCCACCGACTTCCATCAGATGTACAAGGACGTGCGCGCGATGATCGACGAGGCGCACGCCGACGGCTCCATCAAGCGGGAGATCGTCCGGGACCCCGGCCGGTTTCTGGAGGTGGATCCGTACCTGCCGCAGTTCCTCGCGTCGCTGCGGGCGGAGGGCAAGACCGTCTTCCTGCTGACGAACTCCGAGTACTACTACACCGACGTCTTGCTCACTCATCTCCTGCCGGCCGGCGACACGGGGTCCTGGCGCGACTACTTCGACCTCGTCGTCGTCGACGCGAAGAAACCGGGCTTCTTCACCGGCGGCGGTCGCCCCGAGAAGTGGATCGAGCGCGGACCGGGGACGCCGGTTCGTTCCGGCGGTGAAGTGGAGGGATTCGAGCGCGAGATCGGCTTCCAGGGGGACCGCATTCTCTACTGGG
>JAGQRC010000994.1 GCA_020425835.1 Planctomycetota bacterium
CGGGCGATGACCTCACGCACGTCGAAGGGCTGGCGAGTCTCCCGCGGGATGATCCCGTAGATCTCACGCGGATCGTACGCCGGCTCCTCGGGCGCGATGCGATCGAACTCGGTGATCGGCCGACGACCGAGGTTCGCGACGGCGGCTCGCGCGAGATCCAACGCATCTTCGTCGTCGCGTGCGAGGTGATCGGTGACGCCACTGATGCGGCAGTGGACGTCTCCGCCGCCGAGCTCCTCGGGGGTGACCTCCTCGCCGGTCGCGGCCTTCACGAGCGGCGGACCCCCGAGGAAGATCGTGCCCTGGTTGCGGACGATGATCGCCTCATCGCTCATCGCCGGGACGTACGCACCTCCGGCGGTGCAGGATCCCATCACGCAGGAGATCTGGGGGATGCCCTTCGCCGACATGCGCGCCTGGTTGTAGAAGATGCGCCCGAAGTGATCCCGGTCCGGGAAGACCTCGTCTTGCAGCGGAAGGAACGCGCCACCGCTGTCGACGAGGTAGACGCAGGGCAGGTGATTTTCCTCGGCGATCTCCTGGGCCCGGAGATGCTTCTTGACCGTGAGGGGGAAGTAGGTCCCGCCCTTCACCGTCGCGTCGTTGGCGATGACCATCACCAAGCGGTCCTCGACCCGTCCCACGCCCGCGACGAGGCCCGCAGATGGAGCTTGGCCGTCGTACAGGTCCCAAGCGGCGAGCGCTCCGACCTCGAGGAATGGCGAAGCGTCATCGAGCAGTCGGTCGACACGATCGCGCACGAAGAGTTTTCCGCGGGAGCGGTGGCGCTCGATCGCCGCGTCGCGACCACCCGTGGCGGCGTGACCCACGCATCGGCGCAGTTCCTCGAGCCGCTCCTCGGTGAGCTTCAGGCGCGCTTGGAAGTCGGGGTCGGAAGGGGCGATCTGGGTCGGAATCCGGCGCATACTGAGCGACTCCATGGCTCGGGGGGTCGCGCAGAATAGCAGGGGGGCGTGGAGAGGAATAGTCGAGTGCCGGGGTGCGGCGCGCTCGTCGGATCCCCGCGACTCAGCGGCGCGCGAGGGTCACGTAGTACTCGGGGTCGCGCTTGAATCGCTCCAGACACTCCTCGGAGCAGAAGTAATAGGTTCGTCCGCGGTAGAGGTAGCGCCACTCGCAGGTCGCGTCGGTGATCGGCGTGTGGCTGACGATGCAGATCGGCAGCTCGTCGACGGGGGCCGTCTGCGGTCGGGGGTCCGGCTCGACCCGAGGAGTGGTCCCGCAGCCGGCAGTGGCGAGTCCGAGCGCCGCGGTCATGATCCATCGAGTCCAGGGGAGGAGCGGATGGCTCGCTCGGGTTCCGAGTCGTCGCATGTCTTGAACATACCCCATTCTGCACCTCCTGGGGCTCGGATCTTTGCGCCTCGGCGGGGCCGAGGAACGGGTAGAATCCAGCTAGGGGGATCCGGGATCGGCAGACCTCGATTCCTGCCCGGGGTGGGGTCGGGACGGATCGACACGGCCGACTTGCGGATTCGAGCGGGCTTGCGTCCATCGGTCCGAGAACCTCGGCCGCCGCGTCCCGTCACGGGAGAGTTCTTGGAGGCGTTCGTCCGTGCAGTGTGTCGAGTGTCTGAGCCACAACGATTCAGGGGCGGCATTCTGCGCCCAGTGCGGCGCGCGTCTCGATCCCGGCGCGGCGCCGCGCGGGACGAACTCGCTCACGGTGCTCGTCGGCCTGCTCACCGTGGCCGTCCTCTTCGGCGGCGGGCTCGCCTACTTCATCTCACAGCGCGATGGCAGTCGGGATCGGGAGTCGAAC
>JAGQRC010000995.1 GCA_020425835.1 Planctomycetota bacterium
ATCTATTGCAGCGCGGCCGGACGGTCCTGGATCTCATCGCGCGGGATCTGCGACACGCCTCGCCGACCTCGTCCACCCTCCGCTTCGTCGGGCTCGACCGGGAGAAGAACGAGATTCAAGCGGACAACCTGGACTTCGTCACCCACTACTGGACGCCGACCGGGCCCGACCAAGCCGATCTCTGTGAGGTCAGCTTCTTCGTCGACGCGGATCCCGAAGAGCCGGATCGGCTCCACCTGTACCGGCGGCGCGATCCGTCGATCGATGACGAGCCGTTCGCCGGCGGGACACGCGAGCTGATCGCCCGCGACATCGCGGGATTCCGCCTCGAGTACTACGACGGTTTCGACTGGCTCGACAAGTGGGACACCGAGGACGAGGAAGAGGAAGAGCTGCCGCCCGAGCAGGAAGAGCCGGAGATCGATCCGGAGACCGGTGAGCCGGTCCAGGAGCCGGACCTGTACGAGCCCGGCCAGTCGGGTCTTCCTGAGGCGGTCCGAGTGACGATCGCGTTCAAGGATCGTCGTGCTCGGATCCGCGACGATCGAGAGCCGCTGGCCACGTCGACCGAGTCGGAGGAGGCGAAGGGAGACGAGGATCCCAGCGGGGTGATCGTCCTCCAGAAGGTGGTCCGACTCGAGCTGACCCACCGGGAACGGATGCAGGAAGGCGTGATGGGACCGTTCGATTCGATGGAGTCGATCGAGTCGTCGTCCTCGGAGATCTCGTTCGAGGAGGGCGGATGAGAGAGCGAGGCTCCGCCCTGATCGTCGTCCTGTGGTGCGTCGTCGTGCTGAGCACGATCGCGTATTCATCGCTGCGTGTCGCGCGTCTCGACCTCCGGGTCGCGAAGAACTACGGCGACCGGGTTCAAGCGCGATACCTCGCGATCGCGGGGCTCGAGAAGGCGAAAGCGATGATCCACGACGTCCGCACGCGCGAGAACGGGTTGGGAACGCAGGGCGACCGCGATCTCTACGACAACCCGGACCAGTTCCGTGACGTCGAACTCGGCCGGGGGAAGTACCGCGTGTTCCGTTCGAGGCGGCCCGACGATCGAAGTGGCGAGGATCTCGTCTACGGGCTGACCGACGAGGAGCGATTCCTCGACATCAACCGGGCGGATCTGGCCGAGATCCAGAAGCTGCCGGACATGGATGTGTCGGTCGCGGCGTCGATCGTCGATTGGCGGGACGCCGACTCGAACGAGTCCGAGGGGGGAGCCGAGGCGTTCGCCTACGAGTCCCGACGTCCCCCGGCCTGGATCCGCAACGGTCCGATCGAGACGATGCGGGAGCTGCTCCTGGTGCAGGGAGTCCAGCCGGAGAACTTCCTCGGCGAGGATCACGACGCCGACGGGTTGCTCTCGCCCTCGGAGCGCGATGGGGAGGCCTCCTTCCCTTCGGACAACGGTGACTCCATCCTCGACGCCGGGTGGATCCAGTTCGTCTCTCTCGAGACCGGTGTCCGAGACCTCGATCGATTCGGCGAACCGCGGGTCGATCTCGCATACGCGACCGCCGAGGATCTCGCGGCGATCGACGGGATCGACATGGAGCTGGCCGAGGCGATCGTCGAGTGGCGCGAGTTCCGAGGTCTCGAGAGCGTCGCCGATCTTCTCGACGTCCAGGCCTTGGAGGAGAACCCGGATGCCAACGCGAACAACGGCAACGGTGGGAACAACGATGGCAATGCCAACAACGGCGGCAACAACGGTGACAACAGCGGCGGCAACGGCAACACGGAGGCGAACGGCAATGGCGACAACGGGAACGGTGACAAC
>JAGQRC010000996.1 GCA_020425835.1 Planctomycetota bacterium
TGGTAGCGCGACCGAGCCGTCGAACGAGAGCATCGTCACCGTCGTCCACCCCGCGGCCCAGATGACGATCTCTTCGAACTCGGGTGTGATGCCGGAGAGCGCTGCTCCCGGCTCCACGTCGACCAGAGCGAGTTCGCTCCAGTCGTGCTCCACACCGAACGACCAGCCCCAGGTCGGGTCGGTGCCGAGATTGGAATAGTCGACCGGCACGACGACCACCGACCCGGTGTCGCCCGCGCCATCGCGCAGCGACAGCACGTGATTCGGGTCTTGCGCGAACGTGATGCGTCCGACGCCGACCGCGATGAGCAGGAACGTCCAACACCGCTGGCGTCGCGCAGGAGCCTCGTCGTTCGAGGGCAGGAGAAATCGGAGCATCGAGCCTCCCATCGGTGTGGAGGAGGAATGCGATCTGGTCGCGATCTCGAACCGGGTGTCCCAGCGATAGGGGTCTTCTCGCCCGCGCCGGAACACCAGCGTCCGCTCGAAGCGTACCTGGGAACCCCCCGCGAAGTGAGCAGCCCGTCGAAAACTCATTCCGGCCGAGAGTTCGAGCTCCCCGCGGCCCGCCGGTCTGGCGAAACTCTACGTATCCAACCAATGCGCCTGCGTTTCGCCCGACGCGCTGCCCTTGAAATCTCGGACTCTCGGCTCGAGAGCAGTTCCTCAAAGGATGGATCGCACCGCCTTCGGATGGCTCGAACCCCGGTGTCGCTCGACGCCACCCGTTTTGTCGAGATCCGGGACATTTCGAAGTCGACAGGTACGGACGAATCCGTATATTGGCCGTGGGCCATCGAGGACCGTACACGATTCTCGAAGCGCTCGTATCCAGCCCGTCGTCATACGAGCGTGCGCTGGGGGGGAGCAGATCGGTGGGACGATCTGAGCGGTGTTGAAGCGAGCGGAACGACGCGATCCCGGGACGGCAGCTTGCGTTCCAGGAGCAGCGATCGAGAGACAACGCTGGCGAAACACCGATCGTCCCGTTGAGGGGGAGTTCGTCGTGTCTTCCAAAGTTTCACGGACATCGATTCCTGCGATCGTCATCGCTCTGTCCATACTCTCCCTCGGCACGTCGGTGATCAGTCAGACGACACTGCCGCCCGCCGACGCTCCAATGCAGTCGATGCGGGACTGGGATATCGTCGGCGAGTCCTTGAGCGATCCCGGTGTCGAGAGCATGGTAGAGCTCTGTCTGAACTCCGGCCCCGCCTATGGGCGGATACAGGGGATCGACCTCGGACCATGGCGACTCGTCGACACGCTCTTCGCCTTCGGTTCTCCCATGACTCCGGTGGAGTCGATGAGGATCTCCTACGTCAGCGTCGCGCCGACCCCGGATCCCGCGGATGAGCTGGGCTACGGGTTGGGTGCAGTCGACTTCCTCCTGCCCCGCGTCGTCATCACGGACTACACGGCTTACCAGCTGTTGAAGATCGTCATGACGCGCGATCCCGAGATCGTGGTCGATCTCTTCAACCGCCGAGGGGCGATCGAGTTCGTCTCCGCGCGTCGGGACCACCTCATGCCGTGGAATCCGAATGCGTATCGGGTGTCTTTCAAGGTTCATGATCCCGAAGGACGCATATCGAAGATCATGGTGACCGCGGAACATCTCGGCGGAGGAGTATTCTCCGCGCCGTTGGTCCAGTAGGGAGCGGCGATGGGCAACATTCAGCACATCCAGAACGCTCTCCTGCAGAATCGAACGATCGAGCTGGCCCGTGCCGCCCTCGGCGACCAGTCGACCGACGTCGAGACACTGCGATTGCTCGAGGA
>JAGQRC010000997.1 GCA_020425835.1 Planctomycetota bacterium
GTCCTGCAGACCGCCGCACACGTTGTAGGGCGTCTCCATGTCGTAGCTGACGTGGTAGTAGAGGCCCAGCGGCAGGTTGTTGTGCTGGGTCCAGGTCTTGCTCTGATCCCAGGTCACCGCCACGCCACCGTCACCACCGATCAGCACGTGGCGGGAGGGGAACGGGTCGAGATAGAGGGCGTCACCGTCGCCGTGAAACAAATGCGCCGCGTCGGTCACAAACGACCGCCCGCCATCAATGCTCATGTGCAGGCCGACGCCGCCCATGAAGAGAACATCCGGATTGTTGGGATCGATGCGAATCTGGCTGAAGTACATCGGGCGCGGGTTGACGGAGTTCACCCGTTTCCAAGTCACGCCGCCGTCGTCCGAACGGTAGACGCCGCCGTGCTCGTGTCCGGCGTCGCCCTGTTGTTCCTGGAGGTTCTCGGTCTGGCCGCCCAGGAACTGACTGAACGGATTGCGATTCTCACCGCGCGGACGACGAGCGCGAGGCTCGTCCTCGGTGTCGCCGCGCTCGTTCGGCTCGGGGAAACTCTCGAGCTTCAGCTCGAGGGCGACGCTCTCGCGGTTGCGCGAGACGACGAGCTTCAGCGTTTCGCCCGCACTTCGACGTCGGATCGCGGACTCGAGATCCGCCATCGAGTAGACGATCGCGCCGTCGATGGAGATCGCGATGTCGCCGACCTTCACCCCCGCCTTGGCGGCGGGACCGTCATCGACGAGCGTGGTGATCCGCGCACCGACGTCGGCGTTCTCACCGGTCATGCCGGCGAACGGGAAGCTCGGCGGCGCCTGACCGATCTTCTCCGACTCGATCACCGCGTAGACGATCTCGGGTTGCTTGGCGCAGAAATCGACGCCGATCCGCCCGAGGTCGCACGAGGGCAGTCCGTTCTCGAGTCGGGTCCAGGTCGTGCCCCCGTCGGTCGAGCGCCAGAGCTTGCTCCCCGGGGCGATCTTCACCTCGGGAGCGTTCTGGTCCTGGTCGTTCCGCTGCCGTTCGTAGCTGGCGACGATCAGCGTCTCCGGATTCGACGGGTCGAGGTCGATGTCGATGATCCCGGTGTGCTCGTCGACGAAGAGGACGCGAGTCCACGTCTCGCCTCCATCGGTGGTCTTGTACAGCCCTCGCTCATCGCTCGGACCCCAGAGCCGACCGAGCGCGCCGACGTAGACCGTGTCGGGGTCGGTGGGATGGATCGCGATGCGCCCGATCTGGAAGCTGTCGCGGAGCCCCATGTTCTTCCAGGTGCGACCGCCGTCGATCGACTTGTAGACGCCATCGCCCCAGGAGACCGAGTTGCGGGGGTTCGCCTCGCCGGTGCCGACCCAGATGATCTTCGAGTCGGATGGTGCGATCGCGACGTGGCCGATCGACACCGTCGACTGCTGATCGAATCGATGCGCGAACGTCAGGCCGTTGTTCTGGGTCTCGAGCAACCCGCCGGACGCGGACGCGGCCCACCAGTGACTGGAGTCCTTCGGATCCACCGCGATGGCGACGATCCGACCGCTCATGTTCGCCGGTCCGATGGATCGCCACTCGAGCTGCTTCATCCAGGCGTCGGGCAGCGTTCGCGGATCCTCGTCCCGGCCCTCCCCGCGGTCGCGTCCTCGGCGGCGTCGCTGTCGCTGCTCCTGGGCTTCCGAGCGCGACGCGCTCAGTTCCCCCAGGGCCAACAGCCCCACCAGAGCCAGCAGTCCCCCCAGAACCAAACGGAAGACGATCCCCCGGATCGGCTGTCGCACCATCGGTCTCCTCGTTTCGAGCCTCTTTG
>JAGQRC010000998.1 GCA_020425835.1 Planctomycetota bacterium
AGCGCTGGGGTCACCACCGTTCGGAGGTGAAGGAGCACGCCTGGCTCCTCCCCGGCGTGAGCCCCGATCGACCCGCGGGTCACGTCCACCGCGTCGAGAAGAACCTGCATCTCGTGCGCGCGCTCGGCTATCGCGGTCCGGTCCCGCAGAGTCGTCTCCCCGATCGCTCGGCGGAGCGACACCGCTTGCGCCAAGCGCTCGCCCTCAACGATTCTCGAGCGCTGATCGTGTTGCACCCGTTCGTCAGCCCGTTCGGTCGATTCAAGGAGTGGCCGGCGGAGCGCTTCGTCCGGCTCGCTCGGCGTCTGGTCGAGCGGAGGCATCGCGTCGTGGTGACTTGGACCGCGGCGGAGCGCGCGACCTCGGAGTCGATCGTCGAGCGGGTCGGCGATGGCTGCGAACTCGCCCCGGAGACGAGTTCACTCAAAGAGCTCGCTGCGCTCCTGGAGCTCGCAGCGACGGTCGTCGCCGCCGATACCGGACCGCTCCATCTCGCGGCCGCGGTCGACACACCGGTCATCGGACTGTTCGGACCGAAGGACCCCGTGCGCTACGGTCCGTACAGCGCACGGAGCCGCGTCGTCCGCTCCGGAGCGCCCTGCTCCCCGTGCACCCTGCGGCGTTGCGAGCACGCGATCTGCATGCAGACCCTCGCGGTGGATGACGTGCTGATCGCGATCCGCGAAGTCTGATCGTGCCGCACGACACGCCCCGAGCCGCCCGGCTCCGGTGCGGGCGCGGGTACGGCGCTCACTTCCGAGGTCCCTCTTTCTTCACCAGAACGATGTCGTCGACGTACAGCTCGATCTTCCGGTTGCCTTTGAACTGGATCCGAAAGTCCGAGATGCTCGACCACGAGACCTCGCCCTGCGCCTTGAACCGGGACAGGGGGACTTCGATGCGCTTCCAACCGCGATGGCCGCCCGATTGGAAGAAGAAGGCGTCGGTGATGGTGGTCCCGGTCACCTGCGTCTTCGACGTGCCCTTTCCCTTGAAGATCAGCTCGTAGCCGGGCCCCTTGACCGGGAAGCAGATCCACATCGCGATCGCCTCGTACTGCGTCAGGTCGGGGAGCTTCTCCACCTTGAGCTCCGCATCCTGTCCCGTGGTGGTCCACTTCAGCGACTTCTTACCCTGCTTGACGAACTGCGGATCGTCGACCCAGCTCTTGCCGTACTTCTCGCTGTAGCGATTCGACTGGCGCTCGAAGTCCTCGATGACGAAGTAGATCTCTTTCGACAGGTCCTCGATGAGCTTCTGCACGCGGTCCAGGATCGGAAGACCGTCGAGCTTCTCGAGCCCGCTCTCGAGCGAGGTCAGCGCCTGTCGCTGCTGCCCCTGGGCGATCAGCCCGGTCGCTCCTTCGAGCAGCACCGCGACCGCGCGGTATCCCTTCATCAGCTTGGCGGTCTTGCCCTTGCCGGACTTCTGCGCCGCCTTGAACGCCTCGCCCGCGGCGTGGTAGTCGGCCTTGTCGAGCGCCGCCATCCCGGCGTCGTACTGCTTCTCACCCTCCTCGTCCTTCCACTCCAGCTCCTCGGAATCGTCGTCGCCCTTGCCGTCATCATCGTCGGCGAGGACTGGAGTCGGCGAGTCCGCGAATGCGACACGATCGACGGTGGGGACGGAGAGGAGCACTCCGAGAACCCCGAGCGCAAGAAGCGTCACGAAAGGAATCCGGCGATCGCCGGGGAAGGATGGGTTCGACATCGAAGCGTCCTTTCGATGGGGGTTCTCGGCATTCTAAGGGAGCGACGCGCCGATTCCGAGCGAGG
>JAGQRC010000999.1 GCA_020425835.1 Planctomycetota bacterium
ATCGGGGGCGTCGCGTTCCCCCTCGGCGGCGAGCACCACGCGCGTCATCTCGAGCAACGCCGACGGCGTGAACGGCTTCGACAGTAGCTTCACCGGGGGCGCGGCGTCTTCGATGGCGTCGTCGGAGTATCCCGAGACGAAGAAGCACTTCACGTCGGGATACCGGGTACGAACCTGCCGCAGGAGCTCCGGTCCTCCCATTCCCGGCATCACGACATCCGTGACCAGGAGATCGACGGCCCCCGGCGAGTGACGCTCGATCACCTCCAGCGCCTCGTCCCCGCGCGACGCGGTCCACACCCGATACCCGTGACGCCGCAAGGCGCGTTTGGCGAGGTTTCGCACGCCATCGTCGTCCTCGACCACGAGCACGGTCGCCGGTCGGTCCACGAGATCGACAGACGCGACCGTCGATTCGTGAGGGAGGTGTTCGCGGACGGTCGCGGTGTCTCGGGCGACGCGGAACGAGATGCGGACCGTGGTGCCCTCACCGAGCCGGCTCGAGATCTCCGACCGCCCGCGGGCCTGGTGGACGATGCTGTAGACCGTCGCCAGGCCGAGGCCGATCGCGCCTTCGCCCTTCGTCGTGAAGAAGGGCTCGAAGGCGTGCGCCACCGTCCCCTCGTCCATCCCTTCGCCATCGTCGCGGACCTCCAGGACCACGCGCGGCCCCAGGAAGTTCGGGCTCCAGCGGTAGCCCGACTCCAACCGCGTCGAGATCGTGATCGTCCCGCCGTCACCGATCGCCTCCTTGGAGTTCAGCGCGACGTTGATCAACGCCTGCTCGAGACTGCGGGCGTCGGCCTTGATCGGGCAGGGGTGCGGATCGAGATCGGCGACGATCTCGATGTGCTCACCGATGACCCGCCCCAGCAGAGCGATGGTGCTCCGGATCAAACGATTGAGGTCGAAATGGGTCAACTGCAGGAGCTCCTTGCGACTGAACGCCAGGAGCTTTCGCGTCAGCTCGGCCGCGCGACTCCCCGCCGCGTACATCTCGACGAGCTGTGGCGTCCAGGGGTGTTCGTCCCCGGCGGCCTCGAGCAACTCCTCCAGACTTCCGTTGATGACGGTCAGCGTATTGTTGAAGTCGTGCGCGACGCCACCGGCGATCTGCCCGATCGCCTCGTGCTTCTGCGACTGTCGCAGCTCCGTCTCGAGGCGCTCGCGCTCGGTGACGTCGTGGACGATCGCGAAGAACACCTGCCGCTCGCGATAGTCCATGCTCGTGGTACGCATCTCGACCTTGCGGATCTCGCCGTTGGCGAGCCGATGGGGGGAGACGATCGCACTGCGATGGGCGAGGGACGGCATGGCCAGGCGCTCGTGCACTTGGACGGCCGGAAGCCGAACGAGATCGGTGATGTACATCGATCGCAGCCGATCGAGTGGCCAGCCGTAGAATCGTTCGGCGGCGACATTGGCCTCGACGATGGCCCCCGTGTGGGCGTCGATGAGCAGCATCACGGAACTGTGCCGCTCGAACATGGAGCGGAATCGACGATCGCCGAGGCGCAACGCCGCGTCGACTCGTTTCAGTTCCGTCACGTCGACGAACGAGAGAACGGCACCACCGTCGTCGGCCGGCGCGGCCCCGAAGATCGCCCAGCGCAGATCCCCGTCGGAGAGGTGGATACCGAGCGTCTGTCGCGTCACGGGCTGCCCACTCGCCAAGCAGTGCTCGACGAGGAACTCGCCCCGAGGACAGGTCGCGCCGGTCTCCGTCAGGATCATCGACTCGATCTCCGCGGCAGACCTCGACTGGAGCTCTTC
>JAGQRC010001000.1 GCA_020425835.1 Planctomycetota bacterium
CGACCTCTGTCCCCAGACCTTCGAGGGACCGAAGTTCTTCCACGTGGAGGTCGAGGATCTGAGCGAGCTCGCGGCGAGCCCGTGGCTCGTCGATCATGAGTTCCGCAACGTCCACCTCCAGGCGCGGACGGTGTGTTATCGGGAAACTCAGTTCTTCTGCGACGACACCGTGAGCGATCCCTGGCGCAACGTCGGCACGCCGTTGCGCGTGGCGAATCCACCAGGCGCGCTCTCGGACCATCACTGGTGCGGCTACTTCGAGCCGGAGTCCGGGTCCTATCACTTCAGCATGACGCCGACGGGTGACGGGGAGGTCGAACACTCGCTCGCGGACTCCCCCGCCATCCCGTTCGGTATCGTCGACGCCGGAATCCCGGCCTTCGAGGACCAAGCGGTCCGGGCCGGATTCGTCAGCCGCTTCTCGACGCAAGGTGGCGAGTGGGTCGGGACGATCGGGACCGGCAGTTCCTCCGGACATCTGCTCGGGAACATCATGAACGGCTCCGGGCAGTCGGTGGAGCCGATCACGGAGGCGCTCTCCCTCGGGACGCAGTCGGTCGACGGCTATGTCTGGTGCGAGCACGAGAAGGTCTTCGAGCAGGAGTTCCGGGAGGACCTGTTCCGCTCGATCATCTACGCCGGCGTCATTCCGCCCGGTATTCCGCTCGAGATCTGGGGTGAGGTGAGCCTCGGCATCCGCTTCGCGATCGACAGTTATCTCGAGACGCGCGTCTCGCCGTTCACGCCGTTCCCCGAGAGCGGCAGCCACCTGGACATGACCTACGCGCTCGATGCGAGGGCACAGATCTCCCTTCCGTGTGGGATCAGCGTCGATCTGATCGGCGGGCTCGCGAGCATCGCGATCCGGCTCGTTCCCGCGGCGAACTTCATCCTGCAGCCGTACGTCCTGGTCGGCTCCGGTGGGACCACGCCGGGCTACAACCTGGAGGCCTTCCTGAGTCTCGGCATGGAGATCGAGGCGTGCATCCAGACGATCCTCCTCGGCGAGCAGTGTGCACCGAAGATCGAGATACCGTTGATCTCCGAGATCCCGATCTTGCCCTCGGTGGGGACCATCCAGGACTTCTCGGCCTGCTCGGGAAGCTCGAGCGGAGGATGGGCCGCCCCCGCGGGCCCCGTCGATCCTCCAGAGTTCGTGATGAACCCCGTCTCCATCACATCCGCGGATGGCACCGTGGTCTGCGACATTCTGGTCTCCGCGGACGCGACACAGTCGATCGCCGAGATCATCATCACGGAGAACGGCGAGCCCTTCTCGCTCCTCGGGACACCGGCCGGACTGCAGATCGGGAGCCTCTTCCTCGATCCCGTCGCGACCTTCATCGACAACGAGACGGTGATCATCGCCGCGACCTCGCGGCCGGAGAGCTTCACGCCGCAGTCCCCGCCGTCCGACGTCGACGATCCCGACTTCGTGACCATTCGCAACGCGAACATCGCCTACTCGGAGATCCGCGTGCTCAAGTTCTTCAAGAACAGCCCGACCACGTGGGGTCTCATCATCGATCTTCCCGACGCCTCCGACGCGGCCGGCACGCCGACGGTCGATCGTCGCGCCGACGGGAAACCCTCGATTACGGGAGACCCCGGCAGCGGTGAGGCACTGATCGCCTGGGTGCGGTATCTCGACGACTACTTGCTCGACGATGGCGTGATCTCGATCCACCAGCCCTTGGTTGGATCCTGCGGGCTCGCCTACTGCGGCGGGCCGTCACCGGTGACCTACATCCGCCCACGGATGGAGTCGACGAG
>JAGQRC010000098.1 GCA_020425835.1 Planctomycetota bacterium
AGCCGACCTTGTCGGCAGTGGGACTCGTCGGGCGGTAGACGCCGGTCGCCACCCAGATCCGATCGCCGGGACTGGCGACCTCGAGCGCTTCATCGAGCGTCGTGAACGACGTGTTCCACGAGACCCCGTCGCCCCCCGGCGCCGCATTCCCGTCGACGTGCCACACGGCGGCGCGACCATCCGTCGTGCCGAGAAGAGCGCCGATCATGAAAAGGTATCGGTAGAAACGCACGCGACCCCCCGGTCTCCGACTCGAGTAGGAACTCTCGGCCAGCCCACCCCACGGCGAGGACCAGCTCTCGAATGTCTATCGGAATCGGACGCGTGCACGTTGACGAGGAGATCCCCCGGACCGGGGGGCGGAGCTCTCGCGACGGGCGCAGCGCAGGATTCGAGCGCGTCTCCGAGGACGCCCTCGCTCGGGCACGCCGTCGGGGCCCGTCCGGCGCATCGAGTTATCGGGCGTTGTGTCCCCGCGGTGGAGGGGGCGTTCGTTCGGTGGCACCCCACGGATGTTAGACTTCGCGAGAAGACGCTATTCATCCCGTCCTCCTCGAGAGAACCGAATGCAGACCACTCGAACTCCCGAGACTCCGACGAGCGAGCCGAACCCGACCGAACCCGAGACACCGGACCTGCCGACGAAAGAGCGCCGCTCCGGTCGACCGCGTCCCGAGATCACCGCCCCCGTCGGGGCGCTCCCCGACCTTCCCGAGCTCCCCCCGACCCGGGGGCGTCGTCGACACAACGTCGTACTCGTGGGACTCAACGGTCGGAGTCGCCGGTATCTCGAAGGGGTTCAGGCCTATCGTTCCAAGGGCGTGCAAGTCGTCTGCGTCCTCGACACGCAGCACCTCGAGGACGAGGAGCCCCAACCTCACCAGGAAGCGTGCCTGAGCCTGATCGAGTCGATGGGTATCCCCCACCTCGGCACGATCGATCGCCTGACTCAGGTCCTGGTCAGCCTGCCGATCGACGAAGTGCACATCACGCTGCCGATGAAGTCCTGCTACGACGACATCGACGGCGTGCTCGCCGTATGCGAGCAGGCGGGCGTTCCCGCGAGCCTCACCACCGACCTCTTCGAGAGCGGATCGGCGACGCTCTGCGTCCTGGGAAACCTCCGCGGAAGCGCGCGCCTGGCGTACTCGTGCGCACAACGGACGCTCCTCGATCGCGTCCTCAAGCGAACGCTCGACTTCGTCGGCGCGCTCGTCGGTCTGAGTGTCTTCGCGATCCCGATGATCCTGATCGCCCTCGCGGTCAAGCTCACCTCCAAGGGTCCGATCCTGTTCCGACAGGAGCGCTTCGGCATGAACCACCGACCGTTCACGATGCTGAAGTTCCGCACCATGGTGGTCGATGCCGAGGAGCGTCGAGGAGAGCTCGAGTCGGCGAACGAGATGAACGGCCCGGTGTTCAAGATCCGGCGGGATCCCCGGATCACCGCGGTCGGCCGTCTCCTCCGGAAGTTCTCGCTCGACGAGTTGCCGCAACTGTTCAACGTGCTGCGCGGGGAAATGAGCCTCGTCGGTCCGCGACCTCCCATCGGCAAGGAGGTTCGCGAGTACGAGTGGTGGCAGCGGCGTCGCTTGAGCACGCGACCGGGGCTCACCTGCTTCTGGCAGATCTCCGGGAGGAACGAGATCGACTTCGAGGAGTGGATGCGCCTCGATCTCCGGTACATCGACAACTGGTCGATCGGGCTCGATCTCAAGTTGATCCTGGCCACCATCCCCGCCGTGCTCCTCGGCCGCGGCGCGAGCTGACCGCGCTCCGGTCGCCGCCGTCCCGACTGGTCTTGAGTCCGACGCGCGACCCTGAGACCCTTCTCGGTCATACCCCGTACCGAATCGAGAGGTGGTCTCATGTCGATGCATCGCGGGACCTCGGTTCCCTCACTGCCGCTCTTCGCCCTTCTCGCGCTGCTCCCGGTCGGCTGCGCGAGCTGGCTCAGCCGTGTCGACAGCGCAACCCCGATTCCCGGTGGTGGGATCAAGGTGGAGGATGGCGCCGGGGAGACCCTGTTCGAGCTCGAGCCGGACGGTAGCGACATCGACCTCGAATCCCCAGCGGGTCGGGTCGGGACCTACCGAGTCGTCGGGGATCGAATCGAGTTCCACGGCGTCGATGGCGCCGAGTACGAGTTCGCCCGGTCGGACGGATCCGCTTGGACCGTGGAGGTCCGATCCGGCGAGCAGACTCGGATCAAGATCGGTCAGGAGCCCGATGGCGACTTCCGCGTCGACGACGCGGGTGGCCAGGAGCGGTGGAAGATCAAGAAGCGCGACTACGGCTACAAGGTGGTGAGCAGCGTGACGACGCGCGAGTGGAAGGTCCGCGTCAAGTCGGACAAGGCATCGGTGCGCGACGACACGGACACGACCATCCTCTCCACGGACGACACGACCTCCGGCCCCTTCATGGCATGCCTCTCGCTCGCGTCGGACCCCGCAACGGCGTCACTCCCCCTGCGCGCGGGACTCGCCCTCGCCACCGCGGTGTGGCCGATTCGGTGAACGATCGGGAGTGAAGGGACTGTTCAGGTTTGAGCTCGAACCAACTCCCCGGACGGAGTCGATCCAGCAGCGGCACCGGAGCATTCGTCGATGGCTTTCGCACGTTCTTCGACGGGCTCCAGTTCGTCCTGTCGCGACCGCGACTGCTGCCCCACGTCGTCGCCCCCTGCCTGCTGACGCTCGCGCTGTTCTCGGCGGCGACCGTCTTCGCCTTCTACTTCACGGGTGATCTCCACGCGTGGCTGTTCCCGGAGGCTGCGGGTTGGCTGTGGACGACGGTCTCCTACGTCGCCGTGGCGGTCCTGCTGCTCGTCGCTTGGGTCTTCGGGCTCGCGACCATCGGCAGCATGATCGCATCACCCTTCAACGACTATCTCTCGCAACGCGTCGAGCTCGAGCTGCTGTCCGACCCGCTCCAACCGTCGGGTGGCGTGGCTCGCCTGACCCAGGACATCGCGCACACGCTGAAGCACGAGAGCATCCGCCTCGCGATCTACGTCGGGTTGTTCGTCGCCTGCCTTCCCCTGCTGATCGTACCGGTGGCGGGGGCGGTGCTGTTCTCGATCGCGCTGGGCTACATCAACATCCGGTACTTCGCGTGGAACGGGCTCGACTACTGCATGGGGCGACGGCACTGGCGATTCCGCCGCAAGATGGCGTTCCTGAGGCGCCACCGCTCGCGGACTCTCGGGTACGGCACTGCATCCCTCCTCTTCCTCTCCATCCCGCTCACGATGCTCTTCGTGCTCCCGCTGCTGTCGGTCGGCGGGTCGATCTTGTTCTGTCGCATCGTGCGCGAGGAGGAGTGAGCCCGCCCCACCCGCCTCAGGGACAGAGCGCATCCGCGATCGCCACCGCGCGGGCGGCGTAGCTGCGGCCGAACAGGTTGAGGTGGTTGAGCACGTGATACAGCCGGTACACGCCGAGCCGCTCCTCGACGCGGTCCTGATCGTCCTGCGCCTCGGCGTAGGCGCGGTGGCACGACTCCGGGAACCCTCCGAACAGTTGCATCATGGCGATGTCCGCCCAGCCGTCGCCGACCGAGACCGCGGGGTCGATCAACGCGACTCGAACGCCCCCGTCCGCCACCCGCACGGGCAGCGCGTTGCCCGACCAGAGATCCCCGTGCAACAAGGACGGGCGGGGCCGCGCCGGAAGGATGCGATCGAGTCGCTCCACGAGCCTCTCGAGCGATCGCCGTTCCGCCCCTCGAAGGAGCCCCGCTCGCTCGGCGAGGCGTACCTGATGACCGATTCGATGCTCGCGGTTGAACTCGACCCAGTCCCGGGTCCAAGGGTTGGGCTGCGAAGTCGCACCGACGTGATTGTCGTGATCGAAGCCGTAGCGGTCGTACCCACCTGCCGCGTGGAGCGCCGCGAGTTCGACCCCGAAGCGTCGCCAGACGTCCGACGAGACGGAGTCGGCCGGCTCGAGCGCCTCGAGCAGGAAGACCGCGCGCTCGCCCACCCTGCTGACCCCGAGCGGCTTCGGCACGAGCACGGTGCGCGTCCGATCGAGCGCCTCGAGGCCCGCGCGCTCCTCCTCGAACGCCGAGGCGGCGCGCCGGTGATTGCACTTCGCGACGAAGGCGCGGCCGTCTTCGAGCTCGATCCGTTCGACGTCGTGAATGCACCCGCCACCGAGGGACCGACGGCTCCGGACGCGAACGTCGATCCCGTGTTCCCCGAGCGCGGCCTCGACGGGATCGCTCATCGCGCGTCGTTCGAGCGTGCGACGAGTTCGGCGAGGAGCTTCTGACACGCGGAGTCGACCAGCCGATAGACCTGCTCGAAACCATCGACGCCGCCGTAGTAGGGATCGGGGACCTCGCGGACCTCCGCGGCGGGATCGGCCTCGAGGAGCAATCGAACTCGAGCGCGGGGGGCGCCGGCCGCGACGAGATGCTCGACGTTGGAGTCATCCATCGCGACGATCGAATCGAAGTGGGTGAAGTCGCGCGGGACCACTTGACGCGCGCGGCTGGTCAGCTCGACTCCGTGACGCGCGGCCGTGGCCCGCATCCGCGGATCGGCGCGCTCACCACTGTGCCAACCTCCGGTTCCGGCCGAGTCGATCTCGAAGCGATGGTCGACGCCCTCTCGACGGGCGTGATGCAGGAACAGCCCCTCGGCCAGCGGGCTCCGACAGATGTTGCCCAGACACACGAACAACACACGATGCGTGGCCACGAATCGGTCCTCCGAACGCACGCTCAAGGACAGGTCGACGTCTCGCAAGTCAACACGTCCAGCGTCGGGTCGGCCCCGCAATCCGGGAAGGGGATCTCGGGTGGTGGGCCGCCGGCGAAGAAGTAGTCGAGAATGACGATCGGATCGGTGATGTCGATGGACCCATCGTCGTTGACGTCGGTCGCCGCTTCACAGGCGAGCGTGCCCTTCTGGAAGAGGTACGCCAGCGTGTAGATCGTATCCGACAGGTCGACGGTCCCGTCCTGGTTGCTGTCGCCACGGAGGAACGGAGGGAGACACCCCTGGACGTCGATCGCCATCATCGCGATGTCGCTGGTGACCGACTCGCAAGCGCTGGTGACCACGACGTCGATCTCTGCGCCGTCGTCGGTCGCGGCGGCGGTGAAGGTCAGCGATGACTCGACCGCGTCGGGGATCGGCACCCCATCGCGACGCCACTGGTAGGCGTAGGGCGCGAGTCCACCGGACACTTCGACCGAGAAGCCGACCTCGTCGTCCGGACAGAAGGTCAACGACTGGGGCGAAGTCGTGATCTCGGTCGGCACGGCGATCGAGACGAAGCAGGATCCGGTCGTTGCGGTACGGCTGAACGACTGGCCGCAACCATTGGTCACCAGCACGTCGTACCGACCCGCCTCGGCGTCGGTCACCGCGGTCAACGACAACGTGGCCTCGGTCTCTCCGGCGATGGCCGCCCCGTCGAAGTACCACTGATAGGCGAAGGGACCGGTTCCCTCGACCATGACCTCGAGGTCGAGACCCGCACCGTCGCACACACCCTGTGACGGTGTGAGGGCGATGAGTGAGGGCACCGTCCGCACCGACAGGGTCGCGGACCCGCTCGTCGACGGGCCGCAGTCGTTCGACACCTCCACGGCATAGAGACCGGCCGAGTCCGGGGTGACCGGGTCGACCACGAGGATGTTGTCGGTCGCGTCGGGGATCGGCACGCCGTCGAAGTACCATTGGTACGACAGAGGTCCGAGATCGGTCGCGAAAACGGCGAACGCGGCGGCGCTCCCGGCGCAGACCTCCTGGTCGAGAGGATCGAACAGGATCACCGGCACGTCGCGCGGGACCAGCCCGGCGGGAGGACTCAGCGTCGGGCCGCAAGCGTTGGTCGCAGCGACATCGTAGTTGCCGGCATCCGCAGTGGAGAACGAGGTGATCGTCAACTCGGAGCCGGTCGCGCCCGGGATGGCGATGCCGTTCTTCCGCCACTGGTAGGTCACCGGCGTCGGACTGTCGACGACGAACTGCAGCGTGACCGAGGAACCCAGGCAGACGAGCTGCCCGATCGGGGGCATCACGATGGCCGGCGGCCCCTCGAGCGAGAGCACTGCCGCCGCGCTGGGGGTCGATCCACAGCCGTTGGTGACGACGACGTCGTAGTCCCCCGCTGCCGAGGGTTCGACGTCCGGGAGGGCCAGTGTCGACATCGTCGCTCCCGGAATGTCCGCACCATCGAAGCGCCACTGGTAGGTCAAGGGTCCGGCGCCGCTCGCCGCCGTCGTGAACAGGACCACGTCCCCGAGGCAGGCGACCTGGCTGGCCGGCTCCACTTCGATGATCGGCACGGTGTCCACGATCAGCACGGCGGGATCGCTCACCGCGACGTCGACGCTGTTGGTGACCACCACGTCGTAGGTCCCGGCGTCCGCGAGCGTGACCATCGGGATGGAGAACGCGGGGTCGATCGCCCCCGGGATGTCGGCTCCATCGAAACGCCACTGGTAGGAGAGTGGTTGGGCGCCGATCGCCTCCACCGAGAAGCTCACCCTGCCGTCCTCGCAGACCTGCACATCGAGCGGCGGCGTCACGATCTCCGGGGGGAGATCGACGATCAGCTCGGCGATCGCGCTGACCACCGTGCCGCAGCCGTTCGAGACCTCGACCTGGTACTCGCCCGCGTCGGCCGGAACGGTCGAGGGGATCGTGAAGGTGGGACGCGTCGCACCGACGATCGGCGAACCATCCTTGAGCCACTGGTACTGCAGCTCGGGGGTTCCGGACGCGATGACCTCGAACGAAGCGACCGTGCCTTCCGGCGCCATGACACCCGCGGGATCGACGAGGATCGTCGGACAAGTCGGGTCGCAGTAGGGAACGCCGAAGCCCTCGGCGAAGCGATCCGCCACCGCGGTGTCGTCGAGGGCGATCCCGTGAACGATCAGCTCGTGGAGGAGACCGGTGAAATGGAAGTCGCCGGCCAAGGACTGCATCCACCCGAGGTGGAGCGGCGCGGTGGGCGAAGCGAACGCGCCGGTGAAGGCCACGGGAGCACTCGTGACCGGGAGTCCGTCGACGTACAGTCGCGCTTCTTGCACGGACGCATCGTGGACCGCCACAATGTGGTGCGGCTGGAAATTGAGCAGGTTCTGGGTCCCGCTCAAGAAGATGCTGTCGCTGCCGTCGGCGTCCGCGAAGAACAGCGAGGCGCGTCCGGTCGCCGTTTGTCCGATCCAAACCTGCAAGGACGTGTTCTCGTCGAATCGGCCGAGGAAGATCTGGGAGCCGGTGGTCGCCAGCTGAACCCACGCCTCCAACGAGAAGCTCGAGCCGGCCGGGAAGTCGAAGGAGGGGTCGGCCGGAGCGGAGAGCTCCGACTGAGCGGTGAACCGAAGACCGAGATCCTCCTGGATCGGGCACGTCGCGCCAGTGCACGACGCATCGTTCCCGCCGAACTCGTCCCGGAAGATCACTCCCGGATCATCCAGCGGCCAATAGGAGATGACTCCGGCGGGACAATCGAGGGGTGGCACCACCGAGAGCGTGAACATCTGATGGGCGACTCCCACGCTGTTGGTCGCTTCGATGATCACGTCGTGCGGACCGAGGTCGCCGATGGTGGGCATCCAACTGAGGAGTGCGCGACCGTTCGGGAGCACGGAGAAACTCGCGGTGGCCGGCGCTTCGATCAAGCTCAGCACCGGCTCATCGATACCGAACGACGCGGCCGTGTAGAGGTACGCGCCATCCGGCGACACCTGGGTCGGCGGCGTCGAAGTGAAGACCGGCAGCGTCACATCGCAGACCGCGCTGGCGCCGTTGAGCCCGGCGTCGTGTCGAGTGGTCACCTGGGTCGCGTCGAGCGCCGCGGAGTAGAGCACCGCCGAGTCGAGGCCGCCGACCGTCGGGAAGCTCCCGGAGGTCGATTGGAGGCGCCCGATCTGCATCGGTGCCGTCGCAGAGTCACAAGGCGTGGTGAAGGCGACCGGAGTCGTCGCCACGGGAACGGCATCGACGTAGAGCGTCGCTTCGCCGAGGGTCGCGTCGTAGACGCCGACGATGTGATGCCATGCGCCGTCGAGGAGACTCTGCGTTCCCTGCAGGAACGCATCGTCGGTTCCACCGCTGTCGGAGAAGAAGAGCGCCGCGGCGGAGCCGACCTGGCCGATCCAGATCTCGAGCGACGAGGTGTCGTCGAAGCGACCGAGATAGATCCGGGTCCCGGTCGCGGTCGGTCTCGCCCAGATCTCCATCGTGAAGCTGGCGTCGAAGTCGAACGCAGGATCCGGAGGGACCGCGACGACCGTCAGTGCGTCGAACTCGCGCGCTCCATCGATCCGACCGTCGATCGGCAAGGGGCAGGGGCCGCACGTGCCATCGAGTCCGGAGACTTCGGCGATGGTCGAACCGGATCCGTCCAGGGGCCAATAGGCAGCGAGATCCGGGCAACTCGTCTGCGCCACCGTGGTCCGATCGAGGAGCAGGAGAAGCAGGACGAGAGCCCACGCAAGTCGCACGAACGGTGACCCACGTTCCATGACCACACCCTCCAGCACGGCGGACGAAGTCGGCCGCCAACACTGTGTCGAGAGAAACGACTTCGGGAGAAACCGCCGCGGCAAGAACGCCGCCGGGAAGAACACGACCGGACAGGAACACGATCTCTGGGCAACAGCGGTCTCAACACTGAAGTTTGCATTTCGGCACCACTGAACGCATCACACCTCGGACTGCGTTCACTCCGACAACGGAAACGTCCACCGGTCGAGTCCAGGGGCTCCCAGGAAAACTCATTCCTGGCGCATTCGATTCGCGCGACCG
>JAGQRC010001001.1 GCA_020425835.1 Planctomycetota bacterium
CGTCCACGAGCTCGGCGGCCTGCTCACCGCCTATCCCGCCACGACCTTCCTCGTCGGTGAGTACACGGAAGAGCAGGTCTCGACGCTTCCCGAGTTCGCCGTCGCGGACGGCATCGTGCTCCTGACGCGACACCGGTCGGGCGACCGCGACGAGCGATACCTTCGCGTCCTCAAACTCCGGGGCTCGGGATTCCAGGAGGGGCGACACGCGCTGGAGATCGGCCGGAACGGGCTGCGGATCTATCCCCGATTGGTCAGCCCGGAGCGTCCTCCGGACTACCGAGTGTCCGAGTCGCGAACCTCCGTGGGGATTCCTCTGCTCGACGAGATGCTCGATGGCGGTCTGCTCGAGGGATCGGCCACGCTCCTCACGGGACCGACCGGCTGTGGCAAGACCACGGCCGGCCTCCAGTTCTCGTTGGTCGCACCTCAGCGCTCGCTCTACGTGACCTTCCAGGAGCACCCGAATCAACTCCGGTACGCGCTGCGAAAACTCCAGAACGAGCACGGCTCGCACGATGATCCGAGACTGGTCTACTACCCCCCGGTGGAACTCCACATCGACCGGATCATCGGCGACATCTTCCGAACGATCGGGGAGAACGGGGTCGATCGCCTCGTGATCGATGCCGTCGGCGATCTCGCGACGGCGGCCCCCAGCGCACAGCGTTTCCACGACTACATGTACTCGCTGATCCTGCACCTCTCGGTGCGGGGCGTGACGACCCTGCTGATCCTCGAGACCGAGGGACCGACACCGCTCGGCCCGACGACCGAGGCCGCCCGCATCAGTCAAATGGTCGACAACATCCTCAACGTCGTCGTCGATCGCAGCGCGAAACCCCAGTCACATCTACAGATCGTGAAGACGCGCAGCAGCGTGCACGACCCGCGCCCGCGTCAGTTCCACATCGAGGACAGCGGCCTCACGTTCCTGGACCCGTACTGAGCCGCACCGGCGTTGGATCGAGGACGACGACGTGGACACCCGTCTCGCGAAGCTGAGCGCCATCGGACGTGAGCTCGCCAGTCTCCACACCGAGGAGGAGATCTGCCGCACCGCCGTCGAGGGCGTCATCGACATTCTCTCCTGCCGCCGCGTCGTGCTGATCGTGCGCCGCGGGGATGATCTTCGCGTCGTGGACACTCGCGGGATCGACGCGCCGGCGCTGGCGGTCGACGCCGAGCTCGAGGCCGAGAAGATCTCCGACCTGCTCCGCGAGCACCTCGCCCCCACGTTCGTCGGGGTTCCCCTCGTGGCCCACGAGGAGGTCGTGGGGCTCTTGGCGATCGACGGCGCGCCACAGCTCGACCCCCGCGAGGTGACCTGGCACCTGTCCGCCGTCGGGGACCAGCTCGCCCTCGCGCTGTTCCACTGTCCGGACGAGTTGATCGAGGAGCTCGAGCACGAGCTACGGGAGTCGCAAGGGCAAGCGCGGCTCCGACGACTCGCCCTCGATGGCCTGACGCACGACATTCGCTCGCCGCTCAACGCGATCCATCTCAATCTCGAGCTCCTGGACTCGTCCGCCCTCGGACCGTTGACCGACGCCCAACGAAGCACGATCGCCTCCATGTTGAGGAGCGCCAAGCTCGCCTCATCGCTGGTCAACCAGATGCTCGAGCTCGGGCGTCTCGACAGCTCGCGGGAGCCGTTCCGCGAGTCCACCGTCCACGCGCGCGAGATCGTCGAGGAGTGCGTGGAGAACCGTCGCACGGAGATCGCCGCGCGAGATCAGACGATCGACCTCACCGGGCTTGCGCCCGTCGGGG
>JAGQRC010001002.1 GCA_020425835.1 Planctomycetota bacterium
CACCCGGTGCGATTGCTGTCGTTGGAGTTCGGCGCGTCGGCCGTCCTCTTCGCTCGTGGCGCCGAAGACGGGCCACGGAAGTCGGCGGAATCGCGGAACGATCTCCAGTGGCTCGTCCGGGAAATCGAAGAGTCGAATCCTCGGGAACGCCTGCGCGACGGCGTCGCGCTCGCGAGGGTTGTCATCGACGAACAAAACGGCCTCCTGACCGATGTTGAAGGTCTCGAGGATTCGCTGCACGCTGACCGGCTTCGGTTCCCAGTGGATCTCGAGGTGATCGAGGTCCTGCGGTCCGAGCTGCATCTCGGGGTGCTCGCGAAGCGCCTCGAGCGCGTCGTCCACGTTGTTCTTGCTGGCGATGGCGATCAACACGCCGGCACGTCGCCAACGGAGCACTTCTCGTTGGAACGCTCGAAAGCAGGATCCCGGATAGTCGTCCCCGAGCGCGATGCCCTCGAGTCCATCCTCGCCGAGCACCCCACCCCAGAGGGTGTTGTCCAGATCGAGCACCAACGCCTTGATGCCCCGCCCGCGTTGCGCGAGCAGATGGGGCGCGAGACCCGCCGCGATCGCGGCGAAGCCGGTCGGGCTGTACCGAACGCGGCCGATCTCCCAGAGCCTCGGGTCGGTCGCGGCGGTGAGACCGGGATCCAGAAGCCAATCGTCGAGGTCGATGGTGACGACACCCGGTAGGTTGCCGAGCGTCTACTCCCAGTCGTCGACGAAGCGACGGACGCGGCGCGCGACCGCGCCACCCGTCCCGACCACCGTCGGTGAGGGTGACGGCGGGAGCGCGACCAGGACCGAACTCGATCGCCGGGCCAGTCGCTCGACGCGGGCCGTGAGCCCATCCCGGAGCTTCGCTTCCTCCTCGTCCGAGAACGGGGCCGCTTCGTAGAGTCCACCGTAGCCATCGGGGGAGTCGAGGACGAGGAGCGCGACATCGAGCGCAGCTTCGCCACTCGCGAGTTCACGGACCATCCCCTCGTACTCGTGGAACTCGATCTCGAGGGCGAGATCCTCGACGAGGAGCTCTCCGGTGAGGAACGGCTCGATCGGTCGCCAGGTGGTGCTGCTGAAGACGCCGAGCTTCAAGCGCTCCCGCGCTGTCTCGCTCCGCACGAGCTTCTCGAGGAATTGCTGGCGTTGGGGCGTCAAGCGCAGCGATCTCCACTCGTTGCGACGAGCATCGGTCACGGCATCACCATCCCTCCGGTGACCGGCAGGTCCACGCCGGTCAAGAAGCTCGACTGCTCCGAGCAGAGGAACGCAACCCCTTGGGCGACATCGCTGGGCGTCGCCAGTCGACCGAGCGGAGAGCGCGAGCGGAAGTCGTCGAGAATCCGCGGCGGCAGCGCTCGGTTCTCGGTCGTCTCGACGAGGGACGGAGAGACGGCGTTGACACGAATCCCGTGGGGGCCGAGCTCGACCGCGAGGCTCCGCACCAGTCCGATCAAGGCGCTCTTGGCCACGGTGTACGCGGTCCATGTCGGCGGCGGCGGCTCGTGCGTGACCGATGAGGAGACCGCGACGATGCTCGGCCGCCCGGGTCGCTCTCGACCGCTCGCCTTCAACGCCGGCAACGCGGCGCGGGTCGCGTGGTACAGGCCGCCCACGGCGCGGTGAAAAGCGGAGACGACGTCGACGTAGTCCCCTCGCTCGATCCCCTGCTTCACGATCTGACCGAACCCGCAGTGGACGATGCCATCGAGCGCCGGAAGAGCGGCGATCGTCGACTCGCAGGTGGCGAGTTCCTCGAGGTCCAGTGCGTG
>JAGQRC010001003.1 GCA_020425835.1 Planctomycetota bacterium
CCACCCGGCCCGCCCCCTATGATCGAGCCACGGTGCGCGTCGTCGCGTCACCCCTCTGGGCTCCCCGACCCGAGTCACTGCTCGGGCGGGATCGAGAATCGCAATGGCAAACGTGGCGGATTCGACTCCTCCCTCAGAAACACCGGAGGCCGAGCGTAAGCTCGACGACGCCGACATCGACCGGCTGGTCGAGGCGCACTGGCCATCGCTGAACGCCTTCGTGCGGATGCGAACCGGGGCGAAGCTCGGGCGACGCGAGTCGATCTCGGATCTCGTCCAGTCGACCTGCCGCGAAGTGCTCCGCAGCGCGGAGAAGGTGCCCGGCCTCGACGAGTCCGGCTTCCGCTACTGGCTGTTCACGATGGCCGAGCGGAAGATCCGCAACAAAGCGCGCCACTGGGACGCCGAGAAGCGGGACGCCGATCGAGAGCTCGGGGGGTTGAGCGCCGTGGAGGGGCAGCGCCTCCTCGACAGCTACCGCGGATTCCACTCGCCGAGCCGCGCCGCGGTTCTCGAGGAGGAGATCGAGCGCGTCGAGACGGCCATGCGCGGATTGCCCCGTCACTACGCGGAGGTCATCGCGCTTCACCATGTGGCCGGTCTTCCTCATCGGGAGATCGCGACCCGGATGGACCGCAGCGAGGCGGCCGTTCGACAACTGCTCTCCAAGGCCCTGGCTCGACTCGCTCGAACCCTGCGCGCCAACGAAAGGAACTCCCCGCCATGAGCCGCCGCTGGTACGCCTGGTTCGTCTTCGGGTCCCTGAGTCTCGCCGTGTCCACTGCGCAGGCCGCGACCTCGGTCGAGGATCTCGTCTGCTCGTTCGATTGCTCGAGCTCGATCGTCTCGTTGACCTGGACCAACACGGACGCCTACACCTCCATCGACATCCTGCGCGACGGCAACCCGGTCGCGACCCTCGCCGGAATCGAGTCCTCGTTCCAGGAGCTCGCCTCGGCCAACCCGGCGGGCTACAGCGTGATTCCCTCGTGCGGCGTCGTGGTCGCTCCGCCGGTCGACTGCGAAGTGACGATCGCCGCGATCGACGGCGTGAGCTGCCACCGCGACTGCTCCACCGGTGCGGTCGAGATCTCCTGGACCAACGGCGGCTCGTACGACGCCATCGAGATCTACGAAGACCTGATCCTGATCGCCACCGTGCCCGGTTCGCAGACGACGTTCGCGACGGTCGCGACGACGGTGACCGATCCCTCGCTCTACGAGATCCGACCGATCTGCGGCGCGTTGTCGACGGCGTCGATCGCCGGCTGCGCGTTCGGCTCCCTGCCGCTCCCCTATCCCGATCATCTGATCCTCGATCTCGAGGGACCCGGCGGCACGATCGACAGCGTCGGCACCCTCGAGGGGGCGCTGACGATGCTCGGCGAGAGCTTCGCGACCGTGCGGTCGCTCAGCGAGTTGCCCTGCGACGCCGGTCGCCCCCTCACGCCGGGCGGTGGGAAGATCGTCTGGTCGATGACCGGCACGTTTCCCGACAACACGCCGATGAACCCGGAGCTCGGACAGTTCCTCGTCGACCAGATCACCAATGCGGGAGGCGTCTATCACGAGGGCAACGACACGTGGGGGTTCGATCCGCCGACCGTCTTCGCCGACTTCGACGGCGTCGGGGTCGCGACCGATGGCGACGACTCGCTGACCGAGGTGGTCGGCGCCGACCTCCTCGCCGTCATCGTGAGTCCGTACACCCAGGACCAACCGGGCAACGACTCGAACGATCGACTCACGCTGTCGACCACCGATCTCG
>JAGQRC010001004.1 GCA_020425835.1 Planctomycetota bacterium
CGTCGGTGACCGTCCTTGGGAACGGCCTCTTTCGAGTCGACGGCGTGCTCTTCCACATGCCGGGGAGTTGGGAGCTCTATTTCGACGTCGAAGAGAACGCGATCACCGAACGCGCCCAGTTCGACGTCGACCTCGAGTGATTCGGAATCGTCGTGCTCGCCATCGTGATCACCACTCTCCTCCTCGGAAGCGCGACCCCGAACGTCGACGGACCCGTCCCGCTCGATCCCCGTGAGCGTCGCCTCATCGTCCGATCCCGGCGACCGGAGCAGGCACCGCCGTCACCGACGAACCGCGTCGCGGATGATCCCCGCGCACGTGAGCTCGGTCAGCGGCTCTTCTTCGATGCGCGGCTCTCGGTCAATGGTCGGATCGCCTGTGCGACCTGTCATCGACCCGAACTCGCCTTCACGGATGGTCGCGCGGTCGGGGAGGGGCTCGGACGGCTGGAGCGCCACACCCCGTCGCTGATCGATGTTGCGCAGCAACGTTGGTTCTTCTGGGATGGTCGCTCCGACTCGCTCTGGGCGCAGGCGCTCGAGCCGCTCGAGCATCCGCTCGAGATGGGATCGACGCGCGTCGCGGTGGTCGCGGCCGTCGCCGAGACGCCCACGCTGAGCCACCGGTACGAAGCGCTCTTCGGCCCCCTGCCCGAAGTCGCCGACATGGCGCGCTTCCCCCGGTCGGCGCGCCCCGATCCGTCGGATCCTTCGAACGCGGCCGATCGAGCGTGGCGCAGGATGACCGAGGGTGATCGGCGAGCGATCGACGAGGCGTTCGTCAACGTGGGGAAGGCGATCGCGGCGTACGAGCGCGAGCTTCGCACCTCGAACTCCGACTTCGACCGCTTCGCCGCTGCCGTAGACCGCGAGGATGCCGCGGGCATGGCGGTGCTGTCACCGGAGGCGCAGCGCGGGCTCCGACTCTTCTTCGGCAAGGCGCACTGTCGGACCTGCCACTTCGGTCCGCAGTTCACCGATCGAGAGTTCCACAACAACCGGATCCCGCCGAGTTTCGATCCCGAGGCGAAGCCGATCCCGCCCGACCCCGGTCGATATCGCGGTCTCGAACGGCTGCGGGTCAACCCGTTCAATGCGAAGAGCCGGTTCAACGACGATCCGGGGGGGCCGGCGGCCCGACGGATCGACGCGGTCGTCCAGTCGCCACGATTCTGGGCGAACTTCAAGACACCGTCCCTGCGCAACGTCGCCCGCACCGCCCCCTACATGCATCGCGGGCAGGTGCCGACCCTGCGCCGGGTCGTCGAGTACTACAACACCCTCGAGGGCGCGTTGCCGCTCGACCATCACGCCGAGACGGTGCTCGTGCCGTTGGGTCTGACCGACGACGAGGTCGACGACCTGGTCGCGTTCCTCGAGAGCCTGAACAGCGATCCTCTCGACCCGGCGCTGTTACAGGCGCCGAAGGATTGAGACGAGCTCCGAGTGTCGAGCACGATCGAATACGAGATCCGGCCCCAACTCGAGTTCGGACGCGGCTTCCGACTCTTCCGGAGCGGAACGCTGCTGAGCGAGGTCCGCGAGCAGACTCGGGACGACTTCCGGATCGAGGTGGGGACCGCGCGACATCGCATCCTCACCCAGTCGCAGTTCGGTGTTCGCCACGAGTTGGTCCGCGGCTCCGACGAGGTGCTTGCGGTCGCCGAACGTCCCGTGACGGTCAGTCCTCGCTACGAAGTACGGCTCCCGACGGGCCAGCCGATCCAGATCACGCCCGTCGCGACCTATGGTCTCAAGTGCCACGTCG
>JAGQRC010001005.1 GCA_020425835.1 Planctomycetota bacterium
AGCGCGTCTGCCAATTCCGCCACCTCGGCGTGGCTGAACGGCGGATCTTAGGGGAGGCCGAGTCCCTGTCAACGTCTCTCCCGCCGCCATCCCAAAAACGACCGACGGTCGACGCCAACCCGTGACGCCCAATCGGTGGCGCCGCAACCCGGAACGCGGCATCGTCTCGGGACCACTGCGCCCGAGAGGACACTCATGCAGAACTCACCGTACTTCCTGGAATGCGAGCCCGGTCGGGTCGCCATCTGCACCTGCGGCAAGTCCGAGAAGCTCCCGCGTTGTGATGGGAGCCACAAGGGGTCCGACGCACGCCCGGTCATCGTCGAGCTCGAAGAGCCGAAGACGCTCGCGATCTGCGCCTGCGGTCGGAGCGGGAACTCTCCCTACTGCGACGGAAGTCACGCGCGCGGCTGAGACCATCGACGCACGACGCCGGCGACATGGTCACGGGCGTCGTCGAGCAGCGTGTAGAGCAGCGGCACGACCAGGAGCGTGAAGAGCGTGGAGGCGGTCAGTCCGCCCATCACGATGACCGCCAATGGCCGGTAGTCGATGCCCTCGCCAGGATTCGGGAGCAGGACCAGAGGCGCCAACCCAACGACGGTGGTGCAAGCGGTCATCAGGATGGGACGGACCCGCGCGGCACCGGCCTCGAGGATCGCCGCGGCGCGCGTCGGGTGCCGCTCGCGGAACCGGTTGATGGTGTCCACCAGCACGATCGCGTTGTTCACGACGATTCCGAGGAGGATCACGAAACCGATGTAGGCGACCTCTCCCATCGCCTCGCCGAAAAACAGCATCCCCCAGTAGGAGCCGACGACGAGGAACGGGATGCTCCCGAGGACGCAGAGCGGGAGCACGAACGACTCGAACAGCACACCCATGATCAGCAGGATCAGCAGCCCTCCGAACAGGGTGGCCTGGGCGAGGTCCCGCTGCGCTTCCTCCATCCCACGTTCGCCCCCTTCCAGGATCAGCTCGTACCCTTCGGGAACCTCGAGGCTCTGGAAGATCTGCTGGGCTCGGATCGCGAGTCGATCCGGCGACGCATCGTTCGCCAGGACGATCTCCAGCTGTCCCTCGACCCGACCCCGTCGACGCTTGATGGAGGGGACGCCCTTGTCGACGCCGAACGTCGCGAGGTTGGCGAGCGCCGTGGGTTGTCCGAACTCCGAATAGACCGGAACTCGATACAGCTCCCCGAGACTCTCCATGTCGCTGCCCTCGTACTGGATCCAGAACGGCAGCTCTCCCGACTCCTCGTGGAAATCGCTGAGCGGCGCCCCACGGAGCGCCCACGCGACGAGACTCGCAACCGAGGACGGCGCGACACCGAACCTCTGGGCACGCTCGGGTTGCACATCGACGCGCACTTCGTCCGTACTGGTCTCGTTCGATGTCAGGACGTCGAGGACCCCGGGCTCCTTCCGCAGCTCCACCGCGGTGCGGGCGAGGAGCGACTCGAGCACGAGCGGTTCACGACCTCGGGCCCGCACCCAGGTCTTCTTCTTCTCCTCCTCGTCGTCGCTCCCGACTCGAATCTCGACCCCGGGGAGTTCCGGAAGATGAGGTCTCAACACCTCCATGAACGAGGAGCGAGTCGTCGCGCCGCTGGGCTCCATGAAGAACATGAGCGCCCCATCATCCGAGTCGAAGAAGGCCGCCACGTCCTCGACCTTCAGGACATCGTGAACCGGCAGGCAGGCGAGCCGGATCTTCTCCATCGCCTCGTCGGCATCGCGCAACGTGAAGTGAGGGG
>JAGQRC010001006.1 GCA_020425835.1 Planctomycetota bacterium
CTTCTCGATAGACCGTGCGGAACAGTGATACCGGCCTCGAAGTATAGCGGGTCGGAGCGGCTCCCGGCCAAGGACGACGACACTCGGGACGCCCCAAGCGGTTTCTCTCCCGACACTTGGCCCTTCAGCCCCCGGCGCGCGTCGATGAGAAACGCCAACTGCGGACTCGGCCGCACCGCGAGCGGGCGGTCGGCCGTTGCGAGACGGCGCCCGGTTGACGCGCGTTTGGCGTCGAGCCCGGCTCCGAGCCCCCTCCACCTCACGCGGTCGTTCCGCTAAAGTCGGGCTTTCTGAAGATCGGGATCCCCCTCCGACTCGCGGAGGTCGACGGAAGGTAGGCTCGTGCTCGAGATCCTCAAGGAGGCGGTCCGTCTGATCGAGTCGGGCCGCCGCGGCGCCCTCGCCACGATCATCTCCACCACCGGATCGACCCCGGGTAAGGAGAGCGCGCGGCTGCTCGTTCGCGACGATGGCACCACCGTAGGCACCGTCGGCGGAGGTTGCACGGAGAACGAGGTCTGGAAGCTGGCGATGGAGGTCATCGGAAACGACCGGCCGATCCGAACCCGCTTCCGACTCACGGCGGCCACCGCCGCCGAGACGGGACTTCTGTGTGGAGGGGAGTTCGAGGTGTACATCGAGCCGGTCGGTCACCCGAATGTGGTGATCTTCGGCGCCGGGCACTGCGCGAGGAGCCTCGCGCGCCTGCTCGCGCCATTGGAGTACCGCACCACGGTCGTCGACGATCGCGAGAGCTATGCGGACCCGTCACACTTCCCGGCGGGGGTCGATGTCGTCGTCTCGCCGTTCGAGAGCTGTGCCCGGCAGGTCCGGCTCGACTCGAATGCCTACGTGGTGATCGTCACCCGAGGGCACGACCACGACGAGACGGTCCTCGAGCAGGTCGTCCGCACCGATGCGCCGTACGTCGGACTGATCGGCAGTCGCGGGAAGATCGGTGCGATCTTCAAGAACCTCCGGAGTCGAGGCATCTCCGACGAGGCCCTCGCCCGCGTTCGGGCACCGATCGGGATCGACATCGGGTCACGATCGCCCGACGAGGTCGCGATCTCGATCGCCGCCGAGATCATCGCATTTCGTCGCGGTGTCGCACCGGATCCGCGCTCCCCTCGACCCGCCCGCTCGCGCGCCGCGACCGAGGAGACGGACTCCAGGTCGATCGAGGTCACCGCGAGTCCGGCTTCCGCGCCTCCACCCAGATCGACGACGCGAGACGATGCGCATCCGGGTGGTGGACAGCCACCACGTCGAGCCACTTGATCGGCGAGAAGAGGGCCTGGAGCGGAAGCGACAACCAACCGCGTAGCCGGGAACTCCCGAACGAGAGCGCGAAGGCGAGCGACTCGCCCAGCCACCAGGCCATCGCCGAGGCCGGACCGCCATAGACTCCGTGCTCGTGGACCATCAGCTCCTCGAGGTCCTCCCCGAGTCCAGGCAGAGTCCAACGCCGGTAGTCGTGCGGAGCGGCGTGAAACGGCTGCAGGAACGGCACCACGGCGTAGAACCGTCCACCCGGACGAAGAACGCGCGTCACCTCGCGAATCACGGTCCGCGAGTTCGGCACGTGCTCGAGAACGACGATGCAGACCACCACGTCGATCGAGTCGTTCGCGAAGGGCAATCGATCCCCTTCGCAGACGACATCCACCTCGGGATAGGGCAAGAGGTCGACGTTCAGGAAGCGCGGATGACGACGGTCGTTCCCCGATCCGAGATCGACCACGACGCCGTCCATCG
>JAGQRC010001007.1 GCA_020425835.1 Planctomycetota bacterium
GGGTGCTGTCTCGGAGAGCTCGAGGCGGACGCACTGATCCGAGTCGACGGGCAGGGCCATCCTCTCGCGCCACTCCCTGCGGGGGTGAGACCGACGTCGGAGATGCTCATGCACCTCGCGGTCTACCAGTCTCGGCCGGACGTGTCGGCCATCCTCCACGCCCATCCCCCGGTGACGATCGCCTTCAGCATCGCAGGCGCGAGTCTCGAGGAGTGCGTGATCCCCGAAGTCATCGTCGGACTCGGGACGATTCCCACCGTGCCGTACACGACGCCGACGACCGCCGACACGGCGCGCGCCGTCGGTGAAGCGATCCGACGGCGCGATGCGCTGGTCCTCGAGCACCACGGATCGGTCACGGTCGGAACGAACATCAAGGAAGCGTTCTACAAGCTCGACAAGGTCGAACACTCCGCGCGCATCCTCCTCGCCGCCCGACAGCTCGGCGCGGTGCGCCCGCTTCCGCCCGACGAAGTCGAACGACTTCTGGCGATCCGTGACCGAATGGGACTTCCCCCGCTCGTCCCGGGATCGCTCCCCCCTCGTACGGGTCGCTCTCCCGAAGGACACCCGGACGGGCTGGGGTACTGAGCGCGGCTCGACGAGTAGCGGTCCGAACGCAAGATGACGGAGGATGTCACCGGAATCGGTACGGTTCACTGACCCTGGCAGGATTCGAACCTGCGACCTTTGGCTTCGGAGGCCAATAACGCGTTCGAGTCCGATCCGGCGACCATCGCCCTACTTGCCCATCTCGGCTCCTCTTACGTCGTGGAAGATATCGAAGAATAGAACCGAGGTGGAGTGGACCTGAGACAATCGATGGGTAACCTGTGGGTAACGGAGCCCGCCGAGAAAGGCCACGGCCACTCATGCTCCGATACGCCAAGCCTCGCAAACTGAAGAGGCATGACGCGCTCACGCGCTACTACTACGTCCGCGTGTTCGACCCTGCCGATGGCAAGCGGCGCGACGTCTCCACGGGTTGCACGTCGAAGCGGGCAGCCGAGGAGTGGGTTCGAGCTCGCGAGATCGAGCAACAGACGCTCGAGGTCGCTCGCGCGAACAAGATCCCCCACTCAAAGCAAGACGACGAACCTGAGTGCCCTACGTTCCGAGACGCTGTCGAGTGCTGGAAGACGAGCCTCGCGGGCTGCTCCAGTTCCCATCTCCGGGTTACGGGATCTCGGTCGGCGTATTGGGTTGCCTACTTCGGTGACACCCGCCTCGACCGCATCCGAGTCGAGGACTTCGAGAAGTACCGGCAGCTTCGACTGAAGGGCAAGATCCGCGCTTCCGACGAGCGAGACCCCGTGCCGATCTCGAACACCTCCGCCAACAGTGACCTCCGCGCTCTCCGAGCCCTCTTCGCGTACGCGGTCAGCCGGGAGTGGATCGCTCACAACCGGGCGAAGCGTGTTTCGATGCTCAAGGGCGTGAGGCGAGCGAGAGTGTTCCAGTTGTCGACCGTGGACGAGGTCGAACTACTTCGCTGCTGCCGCGACGGGTCGACCAAGAACGTCCGCGGAAAGCGCAACGCAACGGGTCGCCAGGGCGGCTCAAGACGAGCGGACGGCGTCCGAGAGTGGAAGCAGACCGTTCCCACTCCCGACCACCTGCATCCATTCGTGGTCTGCGCACTGTACAGCGGACTCCGCCGTGGAACTCTGCTCTCGCTCACCTGGCGGGACATCGACCTCAAGGAAAGACGCTGGCGTATCCCTGCTGAAAAGATGAAGGCAGCGGAGGATTACCAT
>JAGQRC010001008.1 GCA_020425835.1 Planctomycetota bacterium
CCGTGCGCGACGGCCGCGCCGAGATCGATCAACAGCTTCAGCGCTTCGGCTCGACCTCCGAGGGCGATGTAGTGGACGACCGGAATTCGGGCCTCGGAAGTCGCATGGGGATCGGCGCCGCGTTCGAGCAGCAGTCGAATCATCGAAGCCGCGGCGGCACCGGCAAAGCCGGCGAACATCAGCGGCGTCCACTGCTGGTAGACGGATCCGTGTTCGGGGGCGATCGAGAACCGCGCGTCGACCGGCTCACCCGCGTCCAACCGCCGCGCGACTTCGGAGATGTCGCCCCGTATCGCCGCGGCGTGGAGCGGAGAGTCGGGGGATCGCCATCTCGGGGTCGAGCGATTCGAGCCGTGCAACCGATACTCCTCTCGGTGGCGTCGATCGTACCACCGGAGGCGCCCCCGAGCCGACGCGGGATCGGGGTTGCCGCTCGGGCTCGGCCGGTGAGAATGACCGGACCCCCTCCGCTCGAGGAGCTCCCCGTCGTGCAATTGGCTCGCTCCTACTTCGTGGCCCAGTCGATCGCCATCGTCGCGTGGTGGATGCTTCTGTGGCTCCGCCCGGACTGCCGCGCCCCGTTCTGGCCCGAAGGTCGAGGCGACACGTTGCTACTCGTGTTCGGGCTGCCCGACTTGCTCGTCGCGGCCGGCGGCTCGGCACTGTCGGCGGTCCTCCTCTGGCGCGCATCTACGCAGGCGCCGCTCGCGCTCTTCTTCACCGCGGGTGCCATGGTCTACGCGACGCTCTACTGCGTGGCGATGCTCTTCGTCGCTCCGGAGACTTGGCTCGCGACGACGCTCATGATCCCGGCGGCTGCCGCGACGACGATCCTCGCGTGGATGCTCCGATGTCCAACAGAACCAAGCTGAGCCACCTCTTCCGGGAGTCGACCGATGCTTCGGGTGTCCGACTCGTGGCCAAGACCCTCGCCCAAACTGCTGCCTTCTGGCTGCTCTTCCTCGCGGCCTTGCCGGTATCACTCATCGCCGTCGAGAGGGCGTTGGAGATCCCCGCGTTCCATCTCCCACATCAGGCGTCGATCGGCTGGGCAATCTTCGCCATCGCCGGATCGGTCGGCATCAGCAGTGGTCTCACCATGGCGCTGATCGGACGCGGCACGCCACTCCCGTTGGATTGCCCACCAAGACTCGTCGTCGCGGGCCCCTACCGGTTCGTCCGAAATCCGATGGCGATGGCGGGGCTCACCCAAGGTGCGGCGATCGGTCTCGCGTTGGGATCGGTACTGATCGAAGCCTACGTCATCGCCGGCGCGCTCATCTGGAACTACACCGCTCGTCCTATGGAAGAAGCCGACCTCGAACAGCGCTTCGGCGCACCCTACCTCCACTACCGCGACGCGGTGCGATGCTGGCTCCCGCGCTGGACGCGCTACGTGCCGCCGTCCTCGTAGACCCTCTCAGAACCCGTCGCACCACCGATAGGCGTCGATCACCGCTTGCTCGCCGGGCTTGCCCTGCTGGCTGTTGCCGTGCTCCATGCCGATGACGCCGGTGAAGCCCTTGCGATGGAGATGGGCGAAGATGTTTCGGTAGTGGATCTCGCCGGTCGTCGGCTCGTTGCGTCCCGGGTTGTCGCCGACTTGGAAGTAGGCGATCTCATCCCAGGCGCGGTCGATGTTCGGGATCAGGTTTCCCTCGGTGACCTGCTGGTGGTAGAGGTCGTCGAGGATCTTGACCGATGGCGAGCCGACCGCTTTGCAGATCAGATACGCCTGCGGGATCTTGGTGAGGAAC
>JAGQRC010001009.1 GCA_020425835.1 Planctomycetota bacterium
TCCCCCGCCTCGCGGACCATCGGTATCGGGAGGTCGTCCAGGACCTCGAGGTGCTCCAATCGTCGATCGGTGCGGTGCGTCTCGCCGAGAAGGAGTGGTTCCGCGAGTTCCGTGAGGAGATCGAATCGGAACGCTCGATCTGGCTGCTCGGGATCCAGAGTGAACTCGATCGGCTTGCCGAGGATGGGGAACGGGACGCCCACGCTGCGCTCCTCGACCGCTGGCGCGCCGAGACGGAGGGGACGCCGGATGCGGCGCGTCTCCCCGACGGAGCCGACTTCGTCGCAGCGTCGACGAAGGACTCGGCGGGATCCGGGGACGACTCGAGCCCGACGTCGACCGAGGCGGTGGAAGTCGCGTCCACACCGCCCCTTCCCGACGATCTGTCCACCCTGCTCGAACCGGTGCTGGCGAGCAGGAAGCCCGAGGGACGTCGCATCCAGTTCGAGGGATTCCGGGCCCGGGTCGTCGAGTCGCGCGCGGATGCGTTGGTCATCGAACGAGGCGCCGACCTGCAGACCATTCCCGCGGCCGAGCTTCCTCCATTGACCCAACTCGAACTCGCACTCGACCTCGACGGCTCCGCACTGATGTTGGCCGCACGAGTCGGATACCGCTGGCGGTTGGACGCTGCAGCCGATCGACTCCTCGCGAAGTACTGGGAAGCGGACCCCGCCGCGCGACAGTCCGAAGTGGATGCGTTGCTCGCGTCGATCAAGGGCAGTGAGCGCGCCGGATTCCGTTACTCGAAGGAGCACGGCTGGGAGGATCTCCCGGGACGGCGCGAGCGGGAGATCGCAGCCACGATCGAGGCGGAGTTCTCCCGGCTCTCGGAACGCTCGAAGGGCGAGGAGCGACAGGCGATCCTCGAACGCATCGCCGCCCTGCGGGTCGATCCCGATCTCTCGGATGGCGGCCGAGCCTCGGTCACCCTCACCATCGCGCAGTCCTTGTCGCGCGCCCAGGTGACTGCGGTGACTTCGATCGAGAAGTCGATCGGTCCCGCCTTCACGACTCTGCGGGCGATGCGGGAAGAGCTCCAGCGACGTCGGGATGCGGCGACGAAGGTGATCTTCGACCCGACGATCTACCTACCGGAGGATCACGAAGACTGGGGGAAGGGGGACGTCGTCAACGGTCAGCGGCAGGTCGACGAGCTCGTCGGACGCGTCCGCGAGTTGTGGGATGACCGCCGTTACGACGTCGCCCTGAGCGCCAACATCGATCGGCTCCGGTCGTTCGTCGCGTGGCTCGAGTCGGAGGCCGCGCCCGCCCTCGAGCAGACGTTGACCGGTGACTCGATCCTCCTCGCGGATCTCCTGAACAACCCGGGGCCACGCGTCGAGCTCCGCGAGTTCGCGCTCGATACGACCGGGGTCGAACAGCGCGAGTTCGACCGCCAGGCGAGCGAATACAATCGAGCCTTCCGTCACGACGATGTCCCGGAGCAGGATCGACTCCATGTCATCTTCATGAACGATCACCGCGCGATGATGGGCGTCGCGCGCTGCGTCATCGACGTGCGACTCTGCCGCGCTACCCGGAAGCACTCCCGAGCGTGCGACAAGGCGGGGAGGATCTGGCACGCGGGAGGGGGCGACGGGGATCCGAATTCTCGCGCGCGTGACGAGGGATTCGAGGCGGGGGTCGGGGAGAACGTCGCCATCGGCTACGGCAACCCGAAGGACATCTGGACCCGCGGGTGGTATCGAGCGAGTGACCATCACCGCAACGCCATCGGCGCGGACTGGA
>JAGQRC010001010.1 GCA_020425835.1 Planctomycetota bacterium
CAATGGGCGAATCCACCCCACTCGGACAGACTGGAGCACCCACTGGCGCCGAGCCCGGCCACGCAGAGCAGCAGCACCGCCATCGCGCGCGACAACTTCCGAGAACGTCCTTCTCCACGATGGCTCGGTTCCACCCCGCGATCCTCCCGTCGTGTCGCTTCAAGATCTCCCCCGATGGTCCGTCGTGCCCGAGCCCGGTGCAACCCAGCGTCCACGGTTCGCGATGGGCGAGCGTCGAGACGTAGCTGCCCACCTCGACCCCGTTTCGGAAGTCGCGCGGCACTCATCGCCTTCGAACGCCGACATCATCACACGCGACACGCGCTGACAGGTCCCCGACTCGGAGTGAAGAGCCGCCAGAGACAACGCGGGCGATTCGTGCATAATCCCCGACCGCTCTGCCCGAAAGGCCCCCATGCCCGACTCCGCGGACAGCGAGCTCCATGGGCCGCACACCGGTGCTGCCCGAGGGATCTTCTGCAATCGGACGCTGAACCTCCGGTCGATCCAAGCGATCGGCTACGACATGGACTACACGCTGATCCACTACAACGTCGAAGAGTGGGAGCGTCGAAGCTATGCGTACCTCAAGGAGAAGCTCGCGCTCCAGGGCTGGCCGGTCGATCGACTGGAGTTCGACCCGGAGTTCGTGATCCGCGGTCTGATCATCGACCGCGAACTCGGCAACGTCGTCAAGGCGAACCGCTTCGGCTACATCAAGCGCGCCGCCCACGGGACCCGCTTCCTCGACCACGAAGAGCAACGACGGGCCTACGGCCACACGATGGTGGACCTGGCCGATCGGCGCTGGGCGTTCCTGAACACGTTCTTCTCCCTCTCGGAAGCGTGCATGTACGCGCAGCTGGTCGACCTCATCGACGCGGGCGAGATCTCCGGGGCGTTGGGATACTCGGGGCTGTACCAGCAGGTGATCCAAGCGCTCGACGAGACCCACGCCGAGGGACTGCTCAAGGGCGAGATCATCGATGACCCGGATCGCTTCGTCGATCTCGACCCGGAAGTGCCGCGCGCCCTCCTGGATCAGCGAGAGGCGGGGAAGCGACTCCTCCTGATCACGAACTCCGAGTGGTCGTACACCGAGCCGATGATGCGCTACGCCTTCGATCGATTCCTGCCGGGGAACATGACCTGGCGCGATCTCTTCCACGTGACGATCGTCAGCGCGAGGAAGCCCGCCTTCTTCCAGGACCGCAATCCGCTGTTCGAGGTGGTCGATTCGTCGGGCCACCTCCGACCGGTCGTCTCACCCCGCGACGTCGACACCGAGCGAGGGCTGTACCTCGGCGGCAGCGCTTCCTTGATCGAGAGCTGCCTCGGCCTGGAGGGCGACCGCATCCTCTACGTCGGGGACCACATCTACAGCGACGCCCACGTCTCCAAGGCCATCCGACGTTGGCGGACCGCGGTGATCGTCCGCGAGGTCGAGAAGGAGATCGAGTCCCTCCGCCACTTCGGGGAGCACCAACGCCAGCTCGAGGAGCTGATGCAGCGGAAGGAAGCGCTCGAGGACGCGTACTCGCAGGAACGGTTGACGATCCAACGGGCCGAGCACGGCCACCTCGACCTCTCCCGCGCGGAGATCGAGGGACGCCGGGCGTCCCTGGTCCGTCGGCGGGACGCGTTGATCGAGCTCGACGGGCGGATCGCCCCGCTCGCACGCGCGTCGTCCGAACTCCTGAACTCGCGCTGGGGGCTGCTGATGCGCGCGGGCAACGACAAGAGCCATCTCG
>JAGQRC010000099.1 GCA_020425835.1 Planctomycetota bacterium
ACGATGCTTCCCGATCGCACCTGAGCAGTCGGAAAGGTCCCATTCATGTCCGAAGGCGATGCCTTCCCTCCGTTTCGTGAGCGGATTCCGGGTCGGGGCGCCCCCGTGCCCCGTCCGAACTGGCGGCTGATCGTCGCCATCGTCGTCGGGTTCTTCGCCATCCTCGCCACCTGGAGCTCCGCCTTCACCGTGCGAGCCAACGAGGAGGGGGTCGTCCTCCGCTTCGGTGCCTACAACCGGACCGCGACGCCGGGTCTCAACTGGAAGTTCCCCTTCCCCATCGAGAGCGTCCAGTTGGTCCCCGTTCAGGATGTGCTCAAGAGCGAGTACGGCTTCAGCACCGAGCGCGCCGGCGTCGTGACCCGCTACTCGACGCGGGACTTCAGCCACATCTCGCTGATGCTCTGCGGTGACCGCAACGTCGCCGACGTCGAGTGGGTCGCCCAGTACAGGATCAAGGACTCGCGCCAGTATCTGTTCAACGTCCGCAACGTCGGCGCGACGTTCGACAATCTGAACGAGTCGGTGATGCGGGAGGTCGTCGGGGACCGGAGCGTGATGGAAGTGCTGACCACGGGTCGGGACGAGATCGCCTTCGAAGTGAGGAACAAGCTGCAGGAGCTCTGCGACGTCTACGAGATGGGGATCGATGTCGTGCAGATCCTGCTCCAGGACGTCGAGCCGCCGGACCCGGTGAAGGGATCGTTCAACGAGGTCAACAAGGCGCAGCAGGAGCGCGAACAGAAGCGCAACGAAGCCGAGACCGAGTACAAGAACGTGATCCCGAAGTCGCGCGGGGAGGCGGAGCAGACCGTCGCCGAGGCGGAGGGCTACGCGATGGACCGCGTCAACCGAGCGAAAGGGGATGTCGCCGCGTTCAAGGCGCTCCTCGCCGCGTACCTGGAGCAGCCCGACGTGACGCGGACGCGGCTCTACCTCGAGACGTTGGGCACGATCTACCCCAAGGTGAAGAGGAAGATCGTCGTCGACTCCGAGCTCCAGGGGCTGTTGCCGCTCCTCGATCTGGGCAAGGAGGCGGGACGATGAAGAACGCCATCCTCTCCCTGGTGGTCCTCGCCTTGGCCGTGGCGATGATCGTGCTGCTCAACAGCGCCTATGTCGTGCGGGAGACCGAGCAGGTGGTCATCACCCAGTTCGGCGAGGTCGTCGGCGAGCCGGTGACCGCGCCGGGTCTCTACTTCCGAGTGCCCTTCCTCCAGAAGCCGAACTACCTCGAGAAGCGGGTCCTCGAGTGGGATGGGAATCCCAACGAGGTGACGAGCAAGGACCGTCGGTTCATCTCGGTCGACACCTTCGCTCGGTGGAGGATCGTCGACCCGCGCGTCTTCTTCGAGCGCGTGATCTACGAGGAGGCGGCGCAGTCACGCCTCGACGACATCCTCGACGGGGAGACCCGGAGCGCGGTCGCGAACCACCGTCTGATCGAGGTCCTTCGCGACACGACGCGCGCGCTCCCGGTCGAGGCGGGCTCGGTCATGGAGGACGTCGAGGGTGAGACGATCCGCGTTGGTCGCAGCAAGATCGCGGCGCTCGTCCTCGAGAAGTCTCGCGAGCGCGCCCGCTCGCTCGGGATCGAGGTGCTCGACTTCCGCTTCAAACGGATCAACTACGGCGAGGAAGTCCGTCAGCAGGTCTACCAGCGGATGCGCAGCGAGCGCGAGCGCATCGCGGCGGAGTACCGCGCGGAAGGGGAAGGAGAGGCGGCTCGGATTCGCGGACGCCTCCAGCGCGATCTCAAGCAGATCACCTCGGAGGCGTACCGTCAGGCACAGGAGATCCGGGGAGCGGCGGACGCCGAGGCGGCGGCGATCTACTCGGAGGCCTACACCGCGGATCCCGAGTTCTATCGCTTCTGCAAGACGCTGAGCACTTACGAGCAGGTCTTCGACGCCGATACACTCCTGCTCCTCGGGAGCGACGGCGACTTCCTCGAGTACTTGCAGCACGCCAAGCCCACCGACTGAGCTCGGGCGGACGGGCTGCGGCCCCTATCGATAGCCCTTCACGAAGTACAGCGCTTGGATCCGGTTCCGTCCGCGACGGTAGGTCAGAGAGCCGTCGATCGTCGTGTTGAACGACACGGTCAGGACGCCGTCGAAGGGACGCCCCACGGTCTCCCAGGTGCGGCGGAGGTCGATCTCGAGGCCCTTCCGGGTGAGCTCGACCGACCGGATCCGCGTGATGAGGTTCTCCGTCTCGCCGTCGCTCCGTTCGGGCTCGTCGGCTTCGTCTTCGCCGTCGTCCGACTTCCGCTCGATCCCGTTGTTCTGCACGCGGCCGCGGTGTCGGAACCAACTGTCGGGATCGACGCAGAGATGGACGCTCGACGTGTACGGGTTCTCGATGATCTTCACGACGATCCGGTCGGCTCCGAGGGATCGCCCGCTCCGCGTGACCGCCACCGCGAGCTCGTAGGTCAGGGAACGGCAACCGTCGAGCGGACTCCCTTTCTTCTCCACTCCGACTTCGAGCTTCTTCACCAGCTCGTTGCGGTCCTCGTACGACGGGCTGCGAATGGCGTCGTCGTGGAAGATCCCGGCTCGACCGTCGGGACGCATTTGGTGGTCGATCATGCGAAACAGCCGGAACGCGACGTTCTCGGGGACCTTGCCGCCGGAGGTGAACTGGTGGACGAGACCGTCGAAGGTGATCGCCTTGCCTCGGAAGGTCGTGCGGATCTCGAACAGCTTCGCGAACTCGGCTTCCCGCTGCTGCCGGAGCTCTTCCGCGCTGGGTCCCTTCGGGGGCGCCGGCGGGGTCGGCGGCGCTTCCTGCGCGGAGCCGCCCGCGAGCAGGCCGAGCACGAGGCCCAGGCGGGCCACCCCGCCGAGCGTCGATCCTCCTCGGCGCGGCACGCGAAGATGTGTGGTCACCAGTCCCTCCTCACGGATGTCTCGGCGGTTTCTGCGGGTGTCGTTCGAGTCCGGCGTCGACCTCGCCCGCTATTCGCCCCTCGAGCCGGATTGTAGGGGAGGGGGGACGACTCGAAAGCACTCTCCGTGGAATCCCGTCGTTGGTCGAAAGTCCCGTGACTGGCTGAAGTCTCCCGGGCCGGTTGGTCGATCTTAGGAAGACGAGCTGTCTCGACCAGGAGTGTGATCCGACCCATGAGCTTCCACGTCCACCTGTCATCGCAGTCGATGTTCGACGTCCTGCAGATGATCGGAACTCTCCATCTGACCGGCCGCGCCACGGTCGTGGCGAAGTCGAAGGTGGCGCGATTGACGCTGCTCCGCGGTCGATTGCTCGAGGCGAGCGTGGACGGGGTGGAGCGGGTCGGCGAGCGGCTGGTCCGCGAGCGCGTCATCTCCGCAGCGGATCTCAACGCCGTGCTGCGACGGCAGTCCCAACCCGGCTTCGAGGCGGGGTATCCCGTCGGCATCCTGGTGACCATGATGGGCCTGTCCGACAACCGTCAGGTTCGACCGATCGTCTTCGGACAGCTGAGCGCCGCCTGTCGCGAGATCCTGCGCTGGGACGAGGGAACGGTCGACGTCACTCCGGACGAGAGCATCCTCAAGCTCGACAGCCGCAATCCCCAGCTCGACCTCAGTGGTCTCCTCCTGGAGATCGCCCATCTCCGCGACGTCGAAGCACGGATGCACCGCGGCACATCGACCGCAGCCGTCGAGGATCCACAGGGGCTCGGTCGGCTCGACGAAGTGCAGGAGCTCGACGGCGACGCGTCTCCCGACGAGGATGCGCTGGAGCCGGCCCGCTCCGACGTCGAAAGGCTTGCCGAGGGGCTGGACGCCGAGGAGTTGGACGCCGAGGAGCTGGACGCCGAGATCCTCGATGTCGAGGCCGAGCCGGAACCTTCCGACGACGAGGATCCCGCTTCGATCTCCGAGCCGGGGTCGTCACCCTCCGACCCGATCATGATCGAGTCGGACCCCGACGAGAGCGTCGCCGAGCGTCAGGCCTGATCCCGCGCTCGCGTCCCGAAGCCTGTCGGCCGGTTTCCCCCGGACGAGCCGACCCGTCACGACCCACGATGCCGCGCCGAACTCTCGGCGGACGCCTTTCGAATGCGAAGCGCGCCGGCTCCACGAACTCCGTGGAACCGGCGCGACTCGTTTCTCGAACCTTGCTCTTCCGGCGCGATCAACCGACGACGGCTTGGATCTGCTCCGCGAGCTGCTCCGGCGTGAACGGCTTCGCGAGGAACCCATTGGCTCCCGCGTTGGTCGCTTCCTGCTTCTTGGAGAAGTGGGTCTCGGTGGTGACCATCAACACCGGCGTGTCGTTGGGAAGCTCCCGAAGGGCTCGAACGAACTCGACGCCGTTCATGTTGGGCATGTTCCAGTCGCAGAGGATCAGATTCGGGCCTTCCGCGACTTTCGTCAGCGCCTCGGCCCCATCGCCCGCCTCGATCGTCTCGACCTCGAGGGAGGACGAGTCCAGGGCTCGCTTGATCATTGCGCGCATGACCTTCGAGTCGTCGACGATCAGCACCTTCATGACATCACCTTTCCGTCGGCGGCCGACTCTTCCACGGGGACGCCCAGCGTCAGAGACCCGTGGGCCGAGAAGATGTTGCCGCTGCTGAACGAGAACGGCGTCGAGGTCCCGGCCCCGGCATTGGCGGTCGAAGGTTGCCCCTCGGAGATCCTCGGCAGGCTCAGGTGGTCGTACGGTGGATTGTCGACGCCTTCGGCGAAGATGCGCTTGACCCCTCCCGCGACCAAGTTCGCCAGTTCGCCGACCGCGTCGCCGAGGAGGACCGGGTCCTCTTCCGCGTAGCCGGCGAACTTCTCGAAGAGGCCCTGAGCATCCTTGTTCGAGAAGTAGAGCGTGAGCGCGGCCCGGTCCGCTCCGGTCAGGTAGACCGTCGCGGTGATCAAGGGGGAGCCGTTCTCGGGTAGCGTGGCGCCGTCGGTCGCGAAGTCCGCGGGAGCGTCCGCGAGCATCTGCAGCGCTTCCGAGACCGACTCGCGCAGAGTCTGGTCGATGTCCAAGTTCATCACCGGTCGTCCTTCCTGTGGTGCAGGGCCGGAGGCCCATTGGTAGTTCGACCGAGCGAGCCGGGCCCTTTACCGGAAACCGAAACCCCCGCGGGAGCGGTCCTCGAACTCGGCTCGACGAGCGGACTTCGCGGGTCGATGCCGATGGCGCGACGGCGGTGGTCGACGGACACGCCCCGATCGTCGCGATCGGATCGTCGTCGAGCACCGGGTTCGTCCTCGCGACCGCGCTCGATCCCGGCTCCGGCCAGGTTGCATTTACCGGCGGCTTCGGCCCGATATCCTCGGTGCGACGAGTCACCGAAGGGCGGTCGGACCATTCCGAACATCGACAAACTCCTGTGCGCCAACCGTGGCGAGATCGCGATCCGAGTCTTCCGAGCGGCGACGGAGTTGGGCATGCGAACGGTGGCGATCTACAGCCACGAGGATCGCGTGCACCTCCACCGGTACAAGGCCGACGAGTCCTACTTGGTCGGGACGGAGCGGGCTCCGGTCGAGGCGTACCTCGGCGTCGACGAGATCATCGCCGTGGCGAAGGAGAACGGGGTCGACGCGATCCACCCCGGGTACGGCTTCCTCTCCGAGCGTGCGGACTTCGCCGCGAGGTGCGAGGAGGCCGGGATCGTGTTCGTCGGGCCGCCGGCGTCGATCCTCCACCAGCTCGGGGACAAGGTCTCGGCTCGGAGGATCGCGATGTCGTGTGGGGTGCCGGTCGTTCCCGGAACGCCGGACCCCGTGCGAGAGCTCGACGAGGTGCGACAGTTCGTCGTCGAGCACGGTTTCCCCGTGCTGCTGAAGGCGGCGATGGGCGGCGGCGGTCGGGGCATGCGGGTGATCCGCGCCGACGGTGACGTTCCCAGCGCGTTCGAGCAAGCGACGCGGGAGGCCGCCGCGGCGTTCGGTGACGGCACCCTGTTCATGGAGCGCTATCTCGAGCGGCCCCGACACATCGAGGTCCAAATCCTCGGCGACTCCAGTGGACGCGTCGTCCACCTGTTCGAGCGAGACTGCTCGGTCCAACGCCGTCACCAGAAGCTGATCGAGATGGCGCCGGCGGTCGGGCTCGACCCCGTCGTGCGCAACGCGATCTTCGCCGATGCGCTCGCGATCGCGAAGTCGGTGGGGTACGTCAACGCCGGGACCGTGGAGTTCCTCGTCGATGGACAGGGTCGCCACTACTTCATCGAAGTGAACCCGCGAATCCAGGTCGAGCACACGGTCACCGAGCAAGTGACCGGCATCGATCTCGTCCAGGCGCAGATCCGCATCGCACGCGGAGAGACCATCGAGGCGATCGGGATCGACCAGGACACGGTCTCCCCGCGGGGATTCGCCATCCAGTGCCGGGTGACCACCGAGGATCCCGAGGCGCAGTTCGCGCCGGACACCGGGCGCATCGAGGTCTACCGAACCGGCAGCGGCATGGGTATCCGTCTCGATGGTGGCTCCGGCTATCCCGGGGCGCGGATCTCCCCGTACTACGATCCCCTGTTGGTGAAGGTCACCGGCTCCGGCCGAGACTTCGAGGGAACGCGCTCGAAGCTGGACCGCGCGCTCACCGAGTTCCGGATCCGCGGCGTGAAGACCAACATCCCGTTCCTCCTGAACGTGCTGCGTCACCCTCGGTTCCACGCCGGTGACGTCGACACGACGTTCATCGACGACACCCCCGAGCTCTTCCTGTTCCCCCGTCGACGGAATCGCGCGCAACGCTTGCTGCGCTACCTCGGAGAGCTCGCGGTGAACGGCCCGCTCGTGGTCGGCGCGGCGGCGGCGCTCCCGTCGAAGGTCGAGCCCACGGTGCCGCCGACGCCTCCGGGCCCACCGCCATCCGGGTGGAGAACGGTCCTGGATCGCGAGGGGCCGGCCGGCTTCGCCCGCGCGGTGCGCGAGCATCGCGGTCTCCTGCTGATGGACACGACCTGGCGCGACGCGCATCAGTCGCTGCTCGCGACCCGAGTTCGCACGCGGGATCTCTTGGCGATCGCCGGTCCGACGGCGCACGCGTTGGCGCCCGCCTACAGTCTCGAGATGTGGGGTGGAGCGACCTTCGACGTCGCGCTCCGTTTCCTCCACGAGTGTCCCTGGGATCGCCTCGAGAAGCTGCGAGCCGCGGTGCCCGACATCCCGTTCCAGATGCTGCTTCGCGGCGCCAACGCGGTCGGCTACACGTCGTACCCGGACAATGTCGTCGTCGAGTTCATCCGCGCCTCGAAGCGACTCGGCATGGATGTGTTCCGCGTCTTCGACTCGCTCAACGATCTCGAGAACATGAAGGTGGCGATCGACGCGGTCGGCGAAGTGGGAGGGGTGATCGAGGGCGCGGTCTGCTACACCGGGGATGTCGCCGATCCCACGCGGACCAAGTACACGCTCGACTACTACCTCGAGACGGTGCGGAGGCTGGTCGACCTGGGGATCCACGTGCTCGCGGTCAAGGACATGGCCGGGCTCCTGAAGCCCGCGTCCGCGCGGCTGCTCGTCGCGACGCTGCGTCGAGAGTTTCCCGATCTCCCGATCCACGTGCACACCCACGACACCGCGGCCGCCGGAGTCGCGTCGATGCTCGCCGCCTCCGAGGCGGGGGCGGATGTCGTCGACGTCGCGATCGACACGATGTCCGGACTGACGTCGCAGCCATCGATGGGAGCGGTGGTCGCCGCACTCCACGGCGCCGAGCGCGACACCGGGATCCGTCGTCGAGATCTCGCGCCCCTCGAGGAGTACTGGGAGCGCGTTCGGGAGGTCTACGCGCCGTTCGAGTCCGGCCTCAAGAGTGGGAGCTCCGACGTCTACGAGCACGAGATGCCGGGCGGGCAGTACACCAACCTCAAGTTCCAGGCGAACGCTCTCGGACTCGAAGGTCGCTGGACCGCGATCAAGCACGCGTATGCGGCGGCCAACCGGCTCCTCGGGGACATCGTCAAGGTGACGCCGAGCTCCAAGGTGGTCGGGGACCTCGCGCAGTTCATGGTTCAGAACGACCTCGACGAGGACGACGTCCGGGCGCAGGCGGCGACCCTGTCGTTCCCGAGCTCGGTCGTCGACTTCATGCGCGGCGCGATCGGTCATCCCGTCGGAGGGTTTCCGGAGCCGTTCCGTACCGACGTGCTCAAGGGTTTGACACCGTTCGAGGGACGGCCGGGAAGCGAGCTGCCGCCCGTCGACTTCGACGCGCTTCGCGAGGAACTCACTCGTCGGCATCGCCACGAACCGAACGAGACCGATCTCCTGTCGGCGACCCTCTACCCCGAGGTGTTCGAAGCGTTCATGGAGCACCAGGATCTCTACAGTGACCTGTCGGTCGTTCCCACCCGCGCGTTTCTCGCACCGCTCGATCCGGGTGAGGAAATCTCCATCGAAATTCAACGCGGCAAACGTTTGATCGTGAAGTTTGAAACTGTCGGAGAAATCGACGCTCGTGGACGACGACCCGTCTTCTTCGAGCTCAACGGACAACCTCGCACGATCATGATCCCCGACCGCACCGCGGTGACGGAGACGGTGCGTCGCGAGAAGGCGGATCCCCAGCGTCCGGAGTCGGTGGGGGCGGCGATGCCCGGCGTCGTCGTCGAAGTCATGGTCACTCCCGGCGACGAGGTCGAACGTCAGGCGCCGCTCGTGAAACTGTCGGCGATGAAGATGGAGACCGTGATCGCCGCACCGGTCTCCGGCAAGGTCGGGCGCGTGGCGGTTGCGCGGGATGACACCGTCGAAGGGGGTGACCTCCTCGTCGA
>JAGQRC010001011.1 GCA_020425835.1 Planctomycetota bacterium
ATATAAATATGCGCGATTTTGTTGCTTCCATCCGCAAAGCTCTGGGCTATAGGGGCCTCGGCCCGCAAATGTCTTATGCGCTGGGTCTACTCGGCGGCAGCGTGTTTGATGTCGCGGCGAAAGTCACTGGCAAAAAATTTCCAATCAGCATTATCCGTATCAAAAAATTCTGCGCCGATACTTGGATGAACTCCTCCGGATCCTCGGCGTCGACCTCGAGGTCGAAGACATCGATGTCCGCGAATCGCTTGAAGAGGATCGCTTTCCCCTCCATGACCGGCTTGGAGGCCGCTGCGCCGATGTTGCCGAGGCCGAGTACTGCCGTCCCGTTGGTGATGACCGCGACGAGGTTCGCCCGGGCGGTGTACTCGAAGGACTTGTCGATGTCGCGGGCGATCTCCCGACACGGCTCGGCAACGCCGGGACTGTAGGCGAGGGAAAGGTCGGTTTGCGTTCGCGTCGGCTTCGTCGAACGAATCTCGAGCTTGCCCTTGCGACCCTCGCGATGGTACCGGAGCGCAGCCTCACGCATCGACGCATCGTCACCGGGCCTGGTGTTCGGTGAAGTGGCCAAGGATCCCGCCTTCCCTGAAGAGGGCGGTATCGTAAGCGAACGTCGAACGGAAGTCCGGTCCATTCAGCCGCGGAGCGTGTCACCGAATCCGAGGCCTCCGACCCGGTCGAGCACTGGAACGCGATTCAGGCGCGCAGCGGGCTTCCCGACGATCCTCTCGCCGTCACCGACGTTCCGATCTCACGCTCCCGAACCACCCGCGTTCCGCAGATCAGGTCATGGAGTGCGCGCTTCTGGGAGTCGAAACCTGCGTAGAGGAACCCCAGGCCGAGTGGAATCAGACTCGCAACGTAGTTCAGTGTCCGAACAACGCCGTCGATGCCTCGGACCGGGGAGCCGTCAGACCGGACGACCCGCAGACCGAGCGCTCCCTTGCCCAATGTTCGACCGAACACGCCCGTGCCGACCGAGAAGTAGACCAGGAAGACCACGAAGAACGAGGGAATGAGCGCCAATGGGAACCAGAACATCGGAATGGAGATCATCGAGTCGACGATGGCAATGGCCCACAGATCGAGGAGCATGGCGACGCCGCGGAGGAGCAGACCGGCCGGACGCCGCGTGGAAGTCGCGTCGAGACCGGGGCTCGGTGTCGTCCTCACTCGTCCCGGTGAACGGTCACTCCGGGGGGCGGGGGGCCCCGAAGTTGCGCGAGACGATCGCCCAGCGGACCCCGGCGGGCTCGGGAGCTCGTCGACCCCCTTCCGTTCGTCGTCCCCTCGTCCGGCGCGGATCGGGCGCTGACGACCGAAGTGCTCGACCTGCTCCCGATCGAAACGTCGCTGACCGCGCACGGAGTAGCACTCGAGCGCGCCACGTCGGACCCAATGCTGCAACTCCCGTGGAGTCAGACCGAGACGACGACGCGTCTCGTGCTCGGAGACGAGCCTACGATCCGGCGGCGTCAGCGGTGTGACCCGCACCCGACCATCTGCCTTCATGGCTCGGAGAACGGCGGGGACGTCCGGGAGCCGACTCTCGACTCGCGTGTAGAGCCTCGCGAAGACGCGATCGCACCAGCTCGGCAGACCCGCGACAAGGTCGGAGGGGAGCTCTCGGCCCGCCGGTCGCTGGCCGGTCAGGAGTTCGAAGAGAACGATTCCCGCGGAATAGAGGTCGACACGCCCGTCGACGCGGTCGGTTCCATCGCGAACTTCGGGTGCGAGATACGCGAGA
>JAGQRC010001012.1 GCA_020425835.1 Planctomycetota bacterium
TACTGATGCTCGGATCGAGTAGTGACCGTCTCGGAGAGAGCCGCTTCGCGCTTCCCGCGCGAAGCGGCTCTCTCCCTTTCCGGTGCGAGGCCCGACGACTAGTCAATCCGAGGCAGCGGCGCGATAGCGTTCGATCAGACCGATCGCGTACTGCAGGGCATTGCCGCGAGATCGCGCCAGATCGAGGAGCGGTGAGAAGTTCCCGGCGGCGCGACAGAGGTCGAGGAGCGGCGGACAGAGGCTGAGTCGAGGACTCGAGGCGAGGTAGCGTTCGTAGGTCTCCAGGGCCTCCTCGGCACGACCGACTCGGGATTGCAGGAACGCGAGCACCTCGGCGGGAAAGTGAGTCCCCCGAGGGTTCTGGTCGGCTTGTCGGGCGAGCTTCCCCGCGAAGTGCTCGACGGAGCGGTTCGTCTCGCGGCCCGCGAGCCCCGAGTAGAGCAGTCGGTAGTCGTTGTAGAAATCCTCGAACGGGCATGCCTCCTGATGTTGGTACGCGGCCGGGAGGTGCATGCCGTAGACGCAGAGCTCGATCGATCGTTCGAGGTCCGCCGGATCATCGAGGATCAGCCCGAAGCGGATCGTCGCCTGCAAGTGCGAGTCATCGACGTGGCTGTGCTGCTCCCGGAAGAGCCAGCGCCGACCCTTCAGAACATCGACGAGCGGCGCCTCCATACGACTCCCCTCGTGCTCGACGAGTTCGCGCTGGATCGCCTCGAGTAGCTCTTCGTGGAGCGCGCGGTTGAGTCGCTGCACGCACTGACGTCGGACGTCTGCTCCAAACGGGAAGCGCTGCTCGAGGAAGGTGATGCCATCGCAGATTCCGCGATGGGCCAAGAGCGCCGCGTAGCCGATGATCGGATCGAGGCCTTGCCCCAGCGCGATCTCGATGAACGCCTCGTGCTGTGGGGCGCGATCTTCCGGCGCACGGCGCCACCACTCGTGGAGCGCCGCGCGAATCGACTCCAGCTCCCGGATCGTGCGGAAGTACGGGAACGCCTGACCGGGATCGCCCGCCGCAAGGAACAACTCGCCGACGCGACGGCAGCAATCGGCGTAGTAGGTCTCCATCGCCTGCCGCGTGTCGTCATCCATGACCTCGTCGGTGAGCTCGCCGACGAGCGGCAGATCCCGACGGAAGCGCTCTTCGAGGATCAGCGACTCGAAGAGCAGGGCGTAGTTGCCCTCGTCCTCGAAGCGGTCCGAGAGTTCTCGCAGGAGCGTGCTGAAGTCGCCGTGTTCGGCGGATCGGGCGAGCTCGTCCAGGTTCACGAGGTCCACCTTTCCGATGGCGCGCCGAGCCCGCATCGGTGCGGGCCGGCTTCCGGGGATCCTGCCAAGGCGAGGACTCCGAATCCACGACTTCGGCGGGGGGTTCCCGGGTATGCTCTGCGTGAAGGCTCGGTCCGGGTGGATCGACGTCGACGAGGAGCGCTGAATGATCCCGATCTTCGATGGCCACAATGACGTGCTCCTCCGCCTCGTCGAGGCTGCGGACGACGACTCTCGAGGGTTCCTCTCGGAGAGCGACCGCGGTCATCTCGATCTTCCCCGCGCTCGTCGGGGGGGGATGGTCGGCGGATTCTTCGCCGTGTTCGTTCCCGGCCCCGAGGGGGCTGCACCCCGCTGTCTCACGCTCGAGGATGGCCGAGAGATCGAGATGCCGGCCGAGATCGACCGGGATTGGGCGCTCCCTCGCGCGGTGCGGATGGCGTCGAGGCTCCACCGCATCGTCGAAGCGTCGCGGG
>JAGQRC010001013.1 GCA_020425835.1 Planctomycetota bacterium
CTGAGCGCGTCGCCGATCGCGCGGCCGAGCCCCGGGATCTGGCTACCGCCGCCGCCCAGGAGAATGTTGTTGCGCATCTTCTCCTGGAAGTCGGGATCGTAGGTGGCGATCAGATCCTGCAGCGCGGCGACCGTCGGCGGGACGACCGTGTAGCACGCCTCGTAGACGAGCTGCGTGATGTCGAAGTCCTGTGGCTTACCGGACACCGGGAACTGGACCTGCACCGGATCCATGTTCCGGCTGACCGACCCGTAGCTCTCCTTGATCTCACGCACGCGGTGGATCGAGACCTGTGCCTCCGGGTGGTGCTCCTTCAGCAGTCGGAGCAGCTCCTCGTCGATCGCGTCACCCCCGATCTCGTGAGTGCGCTGGTCCTCGGGCTTCGGCATCGTCCCGTGGACGCGGCAGAGGTCCGTCGTCCCCGCACCGATGTCGATCACCAGCGTGTCGTTGAGGAAGTCGAGCCCGTAGGCGACCGAGAACGGCTCGGAGCAGACGATCACGCTGTCGACGAACTGGGTCGCGGCCTCGATGATCGCCGCCTTGCCCTCGACGCTGGCCTCGGCGGGAGCGCCGATCACCGCGTAGATGGTCGATCCGGCCGGGATCTTCGCCATCCCGATCGCGTGCCCGAGGAGATCCTTGAGGGCGCGCTTCATGTCCTCGGTGTCCTTGCCCGACTTCCGCTTGATCGACCCGCCCGCGAGCGGTCGGATCAGATGGACGGACATGCGGTTGTCGACCGCTTCCTTGCCGAAGATCACGTCGCGACCTCCGAGCATCTTCTTGGCGACGTGGTCTTGCGGGTACCCGACATAGGACCACACGGTTTCGCGGACCCCGTTCGACGAGGTGATCGAGGTTCGACTGGTACCGAGGTCGATACCGAGGTGATAGACGTCCGACATGGAACTACTCCTGACTCCTGTTCAAGGATTCACTTCGAGGGGCGGGGGCGCGACGCGCTTCACCTCGATCTTCTTGACGCCGCTCGGCGCCGAATCATCACGTCCGGCGATACTCGCCATCAGATTCGGGCGACCGCCGCCCGCGGGAGACTGCTCTCCCATGTGGGACCGCACTCTGCGGTTGTCTTCGATGAGCTCCTTGAGGAGCTCCATCTTCCGACCCTTCTCCGGGTCTTCGCCGAGATGGCTGGTGATCTTGATCCCGGCGACCCCGCCGCCCAGCGCTTCGAGAGCGTTCGCCCGACGACGCTCGACGTCGCGCTCCTTGCTGGCCTCGTGGAGCGCCTGCGCCAGCCGCCCGACCTTGTGCTCGAGTAGCTGGATCTTCTCGCTGTGGACCGCCTGTTCGCGCTCGGCGAGCCGTTGCCGCTCTTCGTCGAGGAGCGAGGCGATGATCGCGCGCATCTCCGACTCGACCGCCGACGGGGCGTCGCCACCCTGGACGACACGGCGAAAGACGCGCTCGAGGCGGCTCTCCATCTCCATCATGCCGGCGTCGGACAGGGTGAACTGATCGGCGCGCACCTCGCGCTTGCGCTCCTCGTCCAGGAGGTCTCGGGCGCGGGTGAGCTGCTCCTCGAGGCGATGTGCCTTCGCGAGGAGTCCCTCCTTCTCTGCCTGCATGTCGGCGAGACGCTCTTGGAAGGTGCCCTCGGCCTCGACGAGAAGCCGTTGCCGCTCCTCCTCGTCGAACACGCGGTTGCTCGACGCGACCGCCTCGTCGACTGCCTCCAGGATCAGGTCGGTGATGGCGCGCATGTCCATCACGCGGACCT
>JAGQRC010001014.1 GCA_020425835.1 Planctomycetota bacterium
CGAGGGGTCGGTTTCGCCGGAACCGGTTTCGGACCGGCGATGCGTCGACGGCAGCGCCCTCTCGCTGACCGTCCCGAACACCGAAGGAAACAGGTCGTGGACGATACGCGACTCTCGACGGCGCCCTTTCCCGAGGTCCGAATGGCCGAACCCAGTTCCGATCCAGCCGTCGGTGAGAGCCGCCCGCTCTCGTCCGACTCCGAGGTGGGTCCGCGCGCGGATTCGACGGTTGGAACCGACGCTCCATCACAGGGCATCGAGGATGGGGCTCGCTTCCACCTGGCGATTTTCGACGACGGCCTCCGCAGCATGAAGATCGGCCAGGGAACGTTGTTGATCGGTCGATCGAAACGCAACCAGCTCACCCTCCACGACACGCTGCTCAGTCGCAAGCACTGCTCGCTCACTCGCCACCGGGATCAGCTCGTCCTCGCCGATCTCAACTCGTCGAACGGCACGTTCGTCAACGGAGAGCGAGTCGGGACGCGGGAGCTGGCCATGGACGACGTCATCGAGCTGGGGAAGACCGTCCTCGTGGTCTTCGACGGGGCGACCTGGAGTCGAGGCGAGGGGCTGGTCAATCTCCGCAATCCCGTGAAGGCGCAGACCCTGATCCAGCGCATTCGGGAGGGCTCCGTAAGATCCGACCCCGGGCCCCGCTCCGGAAGTGCGATCGGCGGGATCCGTGGCCAGAAGGGGCTGACGGACGCCGAGCGCGCTTTCCTGAAGTGGCTCGAGGGCGGGGAATCACGCTTGCTTCCGGCCCTCGTTTCGGACTACCTCACACACAAGCTGGTTTCGCTCCTGGTGCGCAACTCGGTCAATGTTCGGGCGGCATTCACTGCGGTGCTCGAGGAGATGTTGAGGCCGGAGCTGTTCCAGCGGGTGGGGGACATTCATGAGTTTCGCGAGGCGATTCGCATGCTGGTCCAGCGAGAGCTCGAGGAACTCCGAGAAGAGGAATGCCCTCCCGACCCCGACGACCGCGGTCTCCTCGGCCACGACTGACTCCCGACCGATCTCGAGAAATGATGGAAAGAGAGTGCTCGCGAATGATCACGGCTCGACGTGCGGTGTGGATCATCCTGGTGTCGGTGGTCCTGACGGAGAGTTTGGCGAGCGTCGCCGACGCATCGCCGACGAGCCGCGGGGACTTCTCCGAGTACGCGGGCTCGCTGGTCGCCGCGTTGAAGTCGGGTGACGCCGACCGTGCCCTCGATCTGCTCGAGGAGCAGGGGCGTCAGTACGACAACGCGGAGTTCGCGAAGATCCTCGTCCAGCACTGTCTGCAGAACGACAGCTTGTTGATCCACCGCGAGGCGATCGAGCAGCTCGCGAGAATGAAGGAGCCGGCATCGCGGCAGTTCGTCATCGAGGAGGCCAAGGAGTCGAAGCGGTGGGAGATCCGCGCGCAGTGCGTTCGCATCATGGCGCGCTACGGCGGCGACTTCGTCTTCGAACGGCTCCTGGAGGGGCTCCGGGACAAGAAGTGGCAGGTCCGATCCTCCGCCATTCGCGCGCTCTCGCAGTTCCGTCGGACCGAGGCCATCGACGCGTTGATTCCGCTTCTCAAGAAGGAGGCCGGCCGACTCCAGGGGGACATCGCATGGACCCTGAAGGAGCTCACCGGGGAGTCGATCGAGCCGGTGTTCGAGGACTGGGACGGTTGGTGGCGAAACAAGCGAGACGGCTACACCGTGCCGCGCGCCGCGGACGTCCGGAAGAGACTCGAGGGTGAGGGCG
>JAGQRC010001015.1 GCA_020425835.1 Planctomycetota bacterium
GGAGTTCGGTGAGGAGTCCGCTGCTCCGGTCGATGCCGAACTCGATCATCGGGGGGACGCGATCCCGTGCCCGCGGAACGAAGCGGACCCGCATCGCGTCCGTCGCCTTCTCGGTCGCCGGGGGTGAGCAGCGCGCGACCCAGCCCAGCGCTCGGTGATCGAGGAGGATCTGTCCGACGATTCGGTCCAGCTCGAAGGCGGACCTCACCGTCGACGGCATCGGGAGCCACTCCCCGGTGAGCGTGCTGACCCACGCCTCGGCACCGTCGGCGATGAGGATCTGCACCTGCCCACCCAGGCGCAACTCGACGCGGCGTGCCCCGTCTCGACGAGTGATCACCACCATCGATCCGGCGCCGTTCGCGATGCGATAGGTCGTGCGGGCGTTGGCGGCTCGTTCCAGCGCCACTCGACCTCCGCTGGCGTCGACGATTCGTTCGAGGGCCGCGAGGGCCGTGGGCTCGTCGATTCGAGCGAGATCCCGGGACCCGTTCAGGACGGCCAGCGCGATGGCGAGGGCAAGCGGCGCCACGTCAGCCTCTCAGGGCGAGGAACTCGATGAGGACGATCGACGATAGAGGTCGCTGGCGCGCTCGAGGAAGCGTCGTTCCTCGGGCGTCAGCCCTTGGAGACCGACGGCGGAGACCTTCTCGAGGAGGAGGTCGACCCGCTGGCGAATCGCTTCCTCGTCGATGGCGTCTCGGGCCCGCTTTCGCTCCGCGCGCGCGTCGAGGTAGCGACGCACGATCCCGCGATCGTCCTCGCTCTCCTCGACGTCGTCGAGTCGAAAGGAATCGTAACGGGGCTCGAACGACAGAGGGAACGAGGCCGACTCGTAGGGCCCCAGCTCCTTCGCCAAGAGGCCCTCGCGATGGCAGGCGAGGAAGCAGAGGGCTCCTAGCACCACGAGAAGGATCTTGAAGTGCTCCAGCTCGTACAGGCCGATGATCAGGGCGATGATCACCGCGACTTTCCCGATCAGCGCCGCGATGATCGTCGCGCGGATCGGACCCATTCGCAGAGCGAGGGCAGCGCGCAGGAGCCGACCACCGTCCAGCGGGAACGTCGGGACGAGGTGGAGCGCGAGGAGCCCGGCGTTGATCGAGAAGAACTGCGCGAAGAAAGACTCCGGGTAGAAGCCGAACTCGATGCCGCTCTCTCGCGCCAGGAGGTAGGGCACGCCGACGAGGATCAGCAGGAGCGGATGCACCGCTGGACCCCATGCCGTGACCACCAGCTCATCCTGCGGCGTGGCGATCCCTCGGACCGTTCCGAGAGCGCCGAGCGGGTCCAACTCCACCGTGTCGACGAGGAGCCCGCGACGACGGGCGGCGAAGGCGTGACCGAGTTCGTGGATGAGGACGATCCCGAACAGTTGGATCACACCGGCGAGCGCGAGGATTGCGATCGAGCCCTCCTGGGTTCCCGACGCTCCCTCTCGGGTCTCGGCGTAGTAACCCAGGGCGAGGAGAAAGTAGATGAAGACCATCCAGTGAACGCGAACCTCGAAGCCGAAGAGGCGCCCGAGGGCGAAGCTCCTCGTCAGGGCATCCCGCCAGCGGGATTCGTCGAAGTGCCCACGCTCTTCCACAGCGTTCCTCTCGAGGTCCGGCAAGGGGGCTCGCACGCCGAAGTCCTGGACCGGGACAGTCTCAGCGAGCGTATCACTCGACCTGACAACCATCAACGACGACACCGCCGCTCCGTTCCTCGGCGGTCGAGTCCCTCTTGCAGCGGGTCCG
>JAGQRC010001016.1 GCA_020425835.1 Planctomycetota bacterium
CCGTCGGCAATCGTGACAATGAGCCCGAGTTGAAACGAGGAGCAACACCATGGACTACGAAGCGTTTGACGATCCGCGAGGAAAGCGTCCCGACGATGACGACCACCAGTCCGGCCCGGACGAGCCCGAGCGCGAGCCGGAGAGCGACGAAGATCGCTTTCGACTTCTGGACGAGGCCGGCGAGCGGCTCCGGGAGATGGGTCTACTGGACGACGACTACCGCCCAGTCCCCGAGGAGGGAGGCGGGTCAGCCGAAGGGCCTTCCGATGAAACCGACGATCTCGTCGGGGAGCCGGACGAACCGGACCTCGTGACCGCCTCGGTCGCGCTCGATGACGTGGCCCCTGGAGGACCCGAGGCCGCCGAGGACGACGGAGTCTTCCAACCACGTTGCAACGTCTGCAAACTCCCGGACGATGTCCGGCAGCTCGCGCATGCGCTCTACTTCGATCAGGGCCTGTCGACTGCCGCGGCCGCCTCACAGGTCAACGCCGAGCTGGACCGTCGGGGGCTACCGACCCGGATCCTCGCGCGGAGCCTGAGGACACACCTCGCCGCGCATGGCCCGCGAGCGGACCGGGTCGCGTACGCGACCAAGGCACCACCGCGTGGCGGCCGCGACGCCAAGATCCCCGGGCCTCCCTCGGAGGCGCTGGCGATCCTCCGCGAAGAGAAGTTCCGGGGGCGACGCGACGACGTCGCCTTCGTACGCTCGTCCCTCCTCGAGGCCTTCGAGGAGTGGCAGGCTCACATGCAGGACGGCGGGGCAGCTTCGACCGATCAGGAACGGATCCGCGCGTACGCGAACCTCGCGAAGCTCGGTCGCTCGTTCCTCTCGGCCGCGGAGACCTCGCGACGGATGGCGAACCCCAAGCGCGTCGGGATGGTGCTGTCGGAGGTCCTCGTCGACAGCTTCATCAAGGACGCCACGTCCGCGCTGCGTGACGCGGCTGAGAGGCTCGAGACCGACCTGCTCTGGCACGTTCCCGAGCAGAAGCGGGACCACATCGACTACCAGGTGGGACTCGTCGCCAATGACCTCTCGCGAAAGCTCCGAGACTTGAAGGAGCTCTACCGGAAGGGGATCGAGGAGGCGCTCGACGACCCCGACGACGATTTGACCTAGCCGATCGTGCCGGTGCTCTCGAACCGAATCCTGGAACCTTGGCCGGAACCTTCCCAGCTCACCGCCGGCCGGCCCACCGAACCGCCTTCCCGGCGGTGGTGTGCGAGACGCCGAGCGCCCGCCCAATGTCCTCGAAGCTCATCCCGAGCTGCCTTAGGTGCAGCGCTTTCGGACCGATCCGCTCGTACGCAGGCACCTCGGCCACCTCGAGCAGATCCACCTCGAGTGGGATGCCCGAGAGGGTACGAATTCTTTGCGAGCGGGGACGCCCGGTTTTCGGCGAAAACAGCGTCGTGGTCGGTAATCTGGTCGGTAGCCAGAGGCGGTGGGCCGCCTCCACTCAAGCTCGTGGCCTCCGATGCCGTTAGCCGACGTAGACTCGCCGCGGTACCCGCGACGGTAGCGACGATCAGGCTTCCGTTCGGGTGAGCCGCCGCCGGGTTCCCGCCATCGACGCCTGGATCGCGGCGGCGATGACCGCCTCGATTCCCTTGGCCGAGAGGGACTCCTCCGCAACGAGCGCCTCGGCTACCGCTACCACCAGATCCCACTGCCGAACCAGGATTGCATCGGTTCGCACCTCAAGAAGCCGTAACCACAACCTCA
>JAGQRC010001017.1 GCA_020425835.1 Planctomycetota bacterium
GAAGGCCGTAGAGATTCGGAATGCGCAGCGTGACCGGCTCCGCGGTGGTCTCCCCCGAGACACCGGTGATGTCGATGAACGTCCCCTGCGTCGATGTGAAGGTCGGCAGGTGATCGCGGAGCTGCTCCGCTCCGTCGAGCCGGGTCACCTGGAGGAGGGAGTCGGAGCCGAGCGCGCCGCCCGGAATCTCGAGCTCGACCTGCTGATCGAGATCGGTCGCGGTGCCTCCCGACGCGGCCGGGATCATCGTCACCGGCCCGAGCTGTTGGAGCACGGCGTCATCGACGCGTTGGCAGCGACTCGCGAGGATCGTCACCTGACGCAACGCTTCGCTGAACCCGGTGTAGTTGATCGCCACGAGGAAGGTCTCGGTTCCCGTGAACGGATCGGTCTCGAGCTGGAAGAAGCCGTTGGCGTCGGTCATCGCCATGCCGTGGACCGGCGCTCCGGGAGAAGCGGGATAGAGATAGGCGCGCGCGGTCGCGTTCGGCAGGGGCACGACCAGCCCGGTCGTCGGCTCGATCACCGAGACATAGCCCGTGATGATCGCGGTGTCGGTCAGGACCGGCGGGGGCAGCGGGGCGTTCGTCGTGAACGAGATGAACGCGATGCCCCCCGCGATGCCATCGCCGTCGGCGTCGACGTAGCGCCCCGTGATGTCGCGCAGCACGCTACCGTCGATGACGACATCAATGGTGCTGTTGCCCGGGAGGAACTCCGGGAAGGCGAGCAGCACGTGGCGGCGATCGAGAGAGACCGTGCGTTGCGTGGTGACGGGGGTCCCGGCGACGCTCACGCCGATGCTTCCGACCCCCACACTGTTGGGATCGATGAGATCGGTGAACTCGATGTCGACGATGCTGTCGAGCGCGATGCCGATCGCACCGTCGACCGGATTGGTCGCGGCGATCCTCGTCAGCGGACGTTGCCGAGCGGACAGCTGGTTGGGCCGCTCTGCCGAGGCGAACGACGGCGCGAGGGAGACGATCGCGGCCGACACGGCGACGATCCAGATCCGGCGAATCCTCATGCTCACTCCTGTGGGGAATCGTTTCGGGTTCAGCATCCGGGGAACTCCTCGCAGCCGAGCGCGTCCGGGGTCGGATCGACACCGCAACCGGGGAACGGAGCGGGAACGGTCGGCGAGCCGGGAACGAAGAGGTAGCCGAGCAGGTAGACGGCGTCGCTGATGTCATTGACGCCGTCGTCGTTGACGTCGGCCGCGGAGTCGCAGGGGAAGTCCGGCGATCCGGGGACGAAGAGGTAGCTGAGGATGGTGACCGCGTCGCTGATGTCGGCGTCGGAGTCGGCGTTCGCGTTGCCGCGGAGGAACATCGGCGTCGGCACGCCGCCCGGCGCCAGCGCGTTGCGGTAGTCATCGACGAGGGCGTCGAGATCGCCGACGTAGCCGCCGAGCTCCCACGACTGCGCGATCACTCGCGCGCCGGCGCTCGGGGCGTAGAAGATGCCGGTGATGTAGTCCTGTGCGGCGTCGCGCCAGATCGCTCCCGCCCCCGAACCCGGGACATCGAGGACGACACCCGGGGTCGAGCCGGTCGGCAGCAGACGGTCGGTGTAGTCGCTGAGTCCACTCTGGTCCTGGTCGTAGAGCGCGCTGAGCCCGCCGAGCGCGAGACCCGCGTGCGTCGCGCCGCTCATGGCGACGAACGAGTCGTCGCCGTCCTCCGCGGTTCCGTTCTCGACGCCATCGAGATCGGCGAACGCCGTGGG
>JAGQRC010001018.1 GCA_020425835.1 Planctomycetota bacterium
CGACGAAGCGTTGCGGACAATCCCTCGGTGACCTTGATCCACGACGGAGCCCACTGCGCACCGGCGAGGAACGACGTGGTCTCGGACAAGAACTTTGCCGCGACGATCCGGACTTCGTGTCCTCGCTCCCTCAGGACCGATGCGGTGGAGAGCCCGATCACCCCAGCACCGAGGACGGTGATCGCTCGGGGGCCATCGGTCGCCTCCTCGACGCGATCGGCCGCGATCTCGGCGGTTCCCCAACTGACCGTGACTCCTGCGCCGCCATGACCGTAGTGGTGGACGAGCGGACGCCCGTCGGCAAGCGTCTCGCGTTCGATCCGAACACCCGGGCGACGAAACGGACGGATGCCGGCGACGAAACGACCGACCCGGGAGAAGTCGGGGATCGCGAGCAGGTCGTGGGGGATGCCCTCGACCCTCGAGGACTCCTCGTCGGATGGACGTTCCGGCGCCGCCGCGCGCGGGTGGATCGACGGCGGTTCGATGATGGATCCGGGCCCGCGGCACGCCGCGAGCGTCGGCAGGATCGTTCCGATCTCCATCGCTCGCCGGAGGAACCGACGTCGATCGAGAAGGGGGTCGGGGCTCGAGGTCTCGATCACGCCGGACTCCTGTCGCGGGCCTTCGCCGCGCCCCGTTCTACTCCGGCATTGCGATCGTGTCAGCCTCGAGGTTCGCGAAGCGACGACCGAGGTTGCTTTCTCGTGCAGCGCCCGACGGGACCTCGCTGCGGTCGACTGCGTGCACCGTGTCGTCCCATCGTTGCGGGGGCCGGACGCGAATCCGTAACGGCGCGAAGATCGGAGAGCGTCGCTCGAGATGGATCGTAGTGTTGGGTTGCCCTATAGTGGATCTCCGCGGGGTTCCAGATCACATTCGGGATCGCGTTCGAGTGGATGGATCGACGCGGGTCAACGATCTCGACTCCTCTGGCGGTCGTCATCGAACGCAGCTCGTGATGGCTTCCTGAGCCCTCGCGCCGTCGCATGCGCTCGCACGTTTGGGTGACGCGGAGCGTGTCCGTCGCCGCACGATACCGAGAACGAGCCGGAGGTGACGATGGTGGGAGGGATGGCTGGCGACACGGGCGGAGTCCCGTGCTACGGATGCGGGGCCGTGCTGCCCGCGTCCGACGGTCCCACGCACCGATACATCGGCGCTTCCCCTGGCTGCTGGGCTCTCTACGGTGAACTCCTCGTCCGAGCTCATTCCGAGCCCCGATGGCCGACCGAGCACCGCCTGATCGTCGACATCTACGCCGCGCAGCACCCCGGGACCGAGTCGCTGCAGGCGATTCGCTCGGTCGCAGGTCACTCGATCGTGCTCTGCCTCGTCCTCGAGCAGGATCTTCCACTGTCGCGAATCGCCGAGGTGCTCCGCCGAACCGTCAAGAACCCGCGGTTGCACTGGCTGACCCCACCGCAGAGTCTCGGCGAGATCACCGTCGTCGACCTCTATCGCGAACGAGACCCCGACCGATACGGCGCCCTCTGCCTCGCATGGGCGAGGTGCGTCTGGGCGGCGTGGTCGGAGCACCACGAGACGATTCGAGGATGGGCGAGTGGCCTGCGCTGATGCGATGTCTCAGGGTTCGCGTCGGCGACGAGCCGGGAGACATCGGCGATTCCGGTTCCTCGGGGAGCCCTTGCGTCAGCTGTCACCGAAAGGAGAATGGACGGAGGTCCATCGGAGAGGGACGCATCGTTGTTCTCTCGCGGTGAGTGCGAG
>JAGQRC010001019.1 GCA_020425835.1 Planctomycetota bacterium
ATCTTTCGCGCGGTCGCCATACCGATCCCCGAACCCTCGGCCTCGGACGCCCCCACCAATCGACGGAACGGACGGAACAGCTCCTCGACGTGCTTCATGTCGAAACCGGTGCCGTTGTCGGAAACGGTCAGCGCGGCCAGGCCGCCGCGAATCTCGGCCCGAACCTCGATGACCGGCGGCACGCCTCGTCGTCCGTACTTCATCGCGTTCCCGACGATGTTCTGGAAGAGACGGGTGAGTTGGATCGGGCTCCCGGTCAGCACCGGGAGCTCTCCGACGTCGAGGCGAGCCTCGGTCCGCCGGAGCTCGGCATCGAGATCGAGACGGACGTCGTCGATGATCTCCTCGAGATCGACCGATTCGCGCTCGAACGTCGCGCCATCGGCCTGTGCGTACTCGAGCATGCCGCTGAGCATCGCCTCCATCCGCGTCGCGCTCTCCAGGATCTTGCCCCCGAGGTCTCGCCGCTCGACGATGTCATCGCCGTCCTCGAGCATCCACTCGGTGAAGTTGCGGATCGCCCGGATCGGCGCCCGCAGGTCGTGCGCGGCCGCGTGGGCGAAGTCGCGGAAGGCGTGGTTCGACTCGGCCAACGCGCGATTCTGCAGCTCGACGCGTCGACGGCTGGCGTAGAGGTCGAGGTAGAGCCGCGCCTTCGCTCGCACGAGACCGCACTGGTAGGGAGCCGTCAGGAAGTCGAGCACCCCGGCCTCGAAGGCACGGTACATGATCTCGCCGGTCCGCTCCTTCGCAGTGAGCAGCACGACCGGGATGTGGAGCTTCGTCCGATCGCCGTGGATCAGCTTCGTGACCTCGATGCCGTCGACATCGGGGAGCCCGAGATCCATCAGGATGAAGGCGGGATCGTTCTCGGCGACGAACTCGAGGACGTCGTTGCCGGTGGTCGCGCGATGGATGTCGATCTCGAGTCCGTCGAGACAGCGCTCGATCGCCGTCAGGTTGTGGGGCAAGTCGTCGGCGATCAACACCTTCGGGGTCATCTCAGCACTCCGTCGTTTCCAGGCTCGTCGGGTCGGACAGTGAGCACGCCCCGCCTCTCGTTCGCTCGGTACGGCGCGCCGAGTCGACGATGATCCGCACGATCTCCGACAGCGGACCGACTCGGTGCCCCCTGATGCGCCGGTGTCGCGGATGGTCCAGCGCCGCGCGCGGCATGACGGGACACTCTGCCTCGGCGGGATCCTGGACGATGGTCGTCGCGCCGTTGGCCTGGGCGAAGGCCAGCCCGTTGGCTCCATCCGAGTTGCCGCCGGTGAGCAGGACCGCGATGAGGCCGGGCCCGCACGACCGCGTCGCGGACTCGAAGAGGACGTCGATCGACGGTCGGCAGTAGACGACCCGCTCGTCCACCGACAGCGACAGCTCGTGATTTCGCTCGATCAGGAGGTGGTAGTCCTCCGGAGCGACGTACAACCCTCGTTCGACGCGTTGCCCGCATCGTGCCTCTTGCACCGGCAAGCGGGTCACCGACCCGAGCGAGCGCACGAGAGCTTCACAACCGCCCGGCGCGAGATGCTGGACCACGACGATCGGGAGCGTGAATCCGCCCGGCAACTCCGCGACGATCCTGCGCAGCGCGGAACCTCCGCCGGCGGACGCCCCGATCGCGACGAGCGCGCCATCGCGTCTCCGGTGACGGTGGACCTCCCGCATCGGACTCGTCATGGCGTCGCCACCGAAAGTGGGGTCGGCTCGTCCAGCGCGTGAT
>JAGQRC010001020.1 GCA_020425835.1 Planctomycetota bacterium
CGCGGTGACCCTGCTGACGATCCTGTTCATCGGCGGCGTCGCCCCGAGCTGCGTGGACGCCGCCGACTCGAACGACGACGGAGCGGTCGACGTCGCGGACGCGATCCATCTGCTCGGTTACCTGTTCAGCGGAACCGCCGCACCGCCGGCACCCGGTGCGACGACCTGTGGTGTCGACCCATCCGCCGACGCCCTGGGATGCGATCAGGGCTGCTGAGAGGAAACACCGCCGCCGATCTGCGGTGCCCGGTGGCGAGTGGCGAGGAAGAAGATCCCCAACAGGAGACCGCCGAGCGTGAGCACCGCGACGGCCATGTTCGAGGTCGCCGACGCTGTGGACCGCTCCGTCGCCTCCGGCGTTTCGCCGGACCCATCGTCCGTCGCGTCCTCCGGGACCGAGGGCGCTGGCACACTCACCCCGTCATCCGGATTCGTGGACTCGACGATGGGAGCCTCCGCCTCCGGCTCGGGTTCGTCGACACGCATCGCGTCGAGGTACGAGAAGTCCCGGGGAACTCTCGCGGAGATCGACGCCGCGTCCGAGCGCGCGGCGCTCGGGGATCGCTGCTCCGCTCGCACCGCCGCCTGCTTCGCCTCTCGCTCCGCGGTCGCGGCGAGCTCTCGGAGGTGCAACTCGGCAGCCTCGATCGTCTCGTCGACGTCGGCGAGGAAGACCGCCTGGCTCGCCTTCGCCTCCCGCGCGCGGTCGGAGTACAACGCGATCCGACGGAAGACCATCTGCGCGCTGTCGTCGAGATCGCGCTTTCGGATGTCGCCGCTCGCGACGCCATCCTCGAAGCGCTGTTTCGACTCGACGATCTTCTCGAAGCCGACCTCGATCTCGTCGAGCACCGCGCCGATGTCCTCGAGCTCACCGAGGAGCTGGCGCGCGGGACGGTAGGTGCGGTCCCGATCGACCACCTTCGACAGCCGGGCGACCGAAGCGACGTTGGTCGTCCGCAACGCATCGAGCGCCTCACGAATGTCGCCGATGTCCTCGTTCATGACGGCGACCAGCTCGTCCGCATCGGGGCGCGTGACGCGGACACGGCGCCCCGAGGACTCATCGGACTTCGGTCGCGGACGGTCGAGTTCCCGCTCACGGGCACGGGACCGTTCAAGCTCGGCGCGCCGGCGCGCCTTCTCCTCGTCCCGCTTGCGATCGGCGGCGATGCGTCGCTCCTCCCAGAGCGCGACCTGGGTCGCCGCTTCCTCGCGATCGACCGATTGGACATCGAGAATGTCGTCCAGCTCGATGTAGACCGTGTAGTACTGGTCGAGTCGCTCGCTGAAGAGCCGCAGGGCGGCTCGACCCCCGTCGCTCGGCAGGGTGAGGAACCCGTGCGACACCGTCTCCCGCTCGAGCCACTGGTAGCGAACGCGCTTCAGGTCACTCGGGGACGGCGGGACATCGGCACTGGCTCGAGCGGGTCCGGACGTCGCGATCGACACGAGCGCGACCAGGACGATGCGCGCGAGCGTGGGAAACGAGAGGGACGCGACGCGCGCGGCGCCGCGATCCTCGGGCACGGTTCTGTTCAATGGAAGTTCCCTCTCGTCGTCGGACCACTCCCCGTCGAACGGGCCCGACGACTCTCCCCCACCTGCTCCTTTGCTTCGCGCCGATCCCGACTCCCCGGGCGGGAGAACTCGGAACTCCGCCGATTCCGCGACGGCGGTGCCCGGCGCCCCGCTTCGGGCTGCCGACCGGCGGCCCGATCATAA
>JAGQRC010000100.1 GCA_020425835.1 Planctomycetota bacterium
GGACGCGGATCCGAGCACCGTGATCCAACCGGGTCGGCGCCTCGAGTCGGATGCCGTTGAGCCGAGTCGGGTTGGTTCCGGAGAGGTTGCGGATCCACCACGACCCATCGCGGGTCTCGAGCACGAACTGCGAACGGGAGACGCTCTGCACGGGAAGCGCGAGGCTCGGCTCGGCGGGTCGCTCGGTCCGCCCGACGTAGAGCGGACCGCGGGCCGGCAGCGTGTGGAAGTAGCGATCGTCGTTCACTTCGTAGCGAAGGGCGGGGAAGAGCGTCTTCGAGGGGCGCGACTCGGGCGTGAAGTCCCGGATCGGTCCGCGGTCGGCGCGGAGCAACTCGGCCGCGGCGGCGAACAACGCGCCGTCGGCGCCGCACAGCTCGCGCAGTCGCTCCTCGCGCTCGGACGGTGGGACCTCGAGGGTCTCCGCCAAGACATCCTTGAGGCGCTCGCGATCTACTTCACCCATGGGGACTCGGTTATCCTTCGTCGCGGCTCCGCACGTCGTCGGGCTGCATCGGGGACGTTCTTCGGGGGCGCCGTCGCCGTGGTGCTTCGCCCGGATGGCGTCTCCTTTTCGGCGGGAGCCCCGACGCCGTCAAGGGCGCGGGGCCGAGATCACCCCGGTGCCGACGCGTCGAGCGAGGAACGAGGAGTCGTCGTGAGCGAAGGCCTGACCCGAGTCCTGGATCGCGTGCACGCCGGGGACACCGACGCGGTCGAGGAGCTGTTCCAACTCGTCTACGATGACCTGCATCGGATGGCGGGGCAGTTCATGGCGCGCGAACGAGCGAGCCACACGTGGTCTGCGACCGATCTGCTGAACGAGGCGTTCGTCCGGCTCGAGGGAAAACAGTCCGACTGGGCGCGGAATCGCCGGTTCCTGTTCGCGGCGTTCGCCCGCGCCATGAAGACCCGGCTGATCGATCACGCCCGGGCACGGAAGGCGGACAAGCGCGGCGGGGGCCAGTCGGCGGTCCCCCTCGACGACATCGACGTGCCCGCGACGCGGGACGTCCCGCCGGACGATCTCCTCACGATCGTGGAGTTCCTCGAACGGCGCCGCCGTCGATCGGGAGGCGATGCCCTCGACGTGCGCGCGTTCGAGGGTGCCTTCTTCGGTGGATTCACGATCGGCGAGCTCGCCGAGACTCTCGGGGTCAGTGAGTCGACGGTGAAGCGCGAGCTGGGCCCCATCCGGTTGGAGATCAACCAACTGCTCGATCCTCGAGCATGAGGGCGCGTTCACGATATCGGACCTTCTCGGTCACGGTTCCGATCTTCTCTCGCGCGAACCGGTCGAACCCCGCACCCGCATCGAGGCGGGGTGCCCGCGTGACTCCCGCGTGAGGTCACGACATCAAGGCAGCTCGAACGCCGCGAGCTCGGCGTGGTCGGTGCCATCCGTCGAGACGAAGCTCTCGAGCAGGGCGACGCGACGGACGGTGAACGAGAGGTCGCCCGCGACCGGTTGGCGCAGATCGAGCGAGGTCGGTGCGGGGAATCGGCCCAACGTGAAGCGAGGAGCGAACTCGCCCTTCGACTTCTGGGTTCGCGCGAGGCGCTGGACCAAGCGGCGTTGGATCTCGAGGAGCGGCGACGGGGCGTCCGTGACCGCCGCGACCAGTCGCGCCGGTGCGTCGCGGGGGAAGGTCTCGATCGCCTCGAAGCGGAGGTCGAACCGGTGGAACCCGGAGCATGCACGACCCACCGATTCTCGGACCGAGATCGAGTGGCGGCGATCGAGGTCTCCGATGTACAGCAGGGTCAGGAAGACATCATCGATCGCGGACCGCCGGAGCCCGGGGAGCGCATCCAGCCCGTCGAGGAGTGAGCCGGCGATCGACGGCGGCGCATGGATCGCGACGAAGCAGCGGGCGTGGAGTCGCGCTCGGGAGGCGCGAGGATCGCGCTGGCTCATCGGAGATCGTCGCTCCCCGGTTCACGAGATTGCGGGCGCCGTCGCGTCGATCCGGTAGCGCTCCCGGATCTGCGAGTGTCCCCAGTGGACGAGGAAACTCGGGGCGCCGGTCGGTTGGCTGTACCGGAAGGGGATCGGATTGGGGATCCGCCAGGGTCCGAGCCGACGCAGTGCCGCGTTCGGCTTCTTGAGGAGGCGCGAGCAGAGACCCGACCAGCGGAACATGCGGTCGTACTTCTCCTGGACCGCCGGGTCGCGCTCCTTCCGGTGCGCTTCGTAGTACGCCTGGAACGCGCGCGAGGAGTCGGGTCCCATGATCTCCCGCAGCACCTCGTCCGCGTTCAAGAGCACGGTGATCGCCTTCTTGTCCTGGCCGAACAGTTCGCGTCCGACTCCGCGCTCCTCGGCGAGGCGCCGCGGGATCGGGCGGTCGTAGCGCGTGCCGAGCGTCCACGGCGCCATCTCCGGCGCGTTGCTGATCGCGCAGATCTCCGGGAGGTGGACGCCGCCCAGGCAGGGGACCGGAACGTGGAGGAAGCCGACGCGCGCGCGGTACTCGCTGAGGGAACACCCCGCGGCATCCGGTCGACGGAGATCGTGGACGGCTCCGCCTCGCGGCTTGCGACCCCAGACGGTGTCGCCGTGGAATCCGGTCAGGAGCATCTTGCCGGGGAGCGCCTCCTCGAAGGCGAGCATCACCAGGTCCTGTCCGAGGTCGCCGCACGCCACGAACTCCGCCTCCGGGAAACCGGACTTGCCCTTGTACGTGTCTCGCTCGAACTCGGTGACCTCGAGGCCGAGCGCGCGAGCGACGGGGGCGCCGCTGTCGGTATCGTCCGATCTCGCCGTGCGGATGGTGAGCGCGTGGGTGCCGCCGAGCTCGGTCGAGAGGGCGGCACACGCGGTGGAGTCGTAGCCCGACGAGACGGTCGTCAACGGCTCGAACCGCTGACCTCGAGATGGATCCGCGGCGTTCTCGGCGAGGGCGCGAAGACTCTCGATCATGAACCGCTCGTAGTCCGCGTAGTCGGTCGGAGGCGTCGGCTCGGACTTGGCGACGACGCGGATCGAGAGGTCTCGATCGATCTCCAGGTTGCGATAGTGGAAGAGCCGGACCGTCGCGCCGTCGGCCAACGGCGCGCTCCCGACGTTGTGGGCGATGCTCGTGACCAGATGGAGGAGCTGCGTCTGGTACGGCACGAAGTCGAACGAGAGTCGGCGACCGGACGCCTCGAGCGCGAAGCTCAGGGACGGTGAGACGATCAGTCGATCATCGACGGAAATGGCGTGCAGGCGCTCGAAGGGATGGCACGGCGCGGAGACCACCCAACGATCCCCTCGAACGCGCGCACCCGTGCCGCAGAACAGCGAAGAGCGATCGAAGTCTCCCGCGGCGAACTCCGCGTCCCAGACCCCGTCGACGAGGAAACCGTCCCCGGTCGCGACCCACGGACCGTGGTGCACGACGGCCTCGTCACTGCCTCGGGTCAGGATCAGGCACCAAGCGAGCCGCGGGAGCTGGGAGTGAGCGCGAAAAGAGAAGTGCACGTTCGGGGATCCTTCGGCACGGGCCGGGAGGCAGCGACGATACCGATGCCCGAGGGGGATTCAAGGGGGGCGCCGGACCCGAGCGGGACCGCGATCAGTTCTGATTGCCCACGCCGTTGTTGGACTTCGTGGAGTTGGTGCTGGCCGAACTCGCGGAGGCGCCACCGGAGCCCCCGGACCCACCGGAGCCGGCCAGGACCGTGGTGAGTGTGTCCGTCGTCGTGTCGATCAGACCGCCGGCGTCCCCGCCGTCCCGGGTCACATCGTCGTCCGCCGGCTTCGTCGGCTCGTCGTTCGCCGACGCGGGGAAGCTCGGCGGGGTGGCGCTCGCGAGAGGAATGCGCCAGAGCTCGGTCAGGGACTGTGTGCGTCGCCCGCCGGTGACTCCGCTCGGGGGAGCCGACTCGAGGCGTGGGCTGTGGACGATGCTGTAGGCCGTCGTGTCGAGATCCAGGTTGCCGTTGGTGAACAGCGTTCCGTTGTGCTCCACCTTCGAGACGTTGGTGAAGGTCACGTTGCCCAGCACGATCACCGCGCCGTTGATCGTGAGGTTCGCGATGTTCTGCACCACGAGGCCGCCCTCGACGAAGAGCACTGCGTTGCCGTTGCTCGAGACCACCGTCGGCGCTCCCTTGAGGCTCACCGGGCCCCCACCCCCGTCGATCGTCAGGCTGCCCGAGACGACGAGGAGCCCGTTGAGCGAGCTCCCGTTGATCAACGAGAGATCGCCCATGCCGAAGACGAGGTCCCGGAGCTTCTCGGCATCGATCGTCGCTGCCGCTCGCTCCTTGCGGTCGGCGGCCGCTTCGAGGCGGGCGGTCGCGAACCCCAGGGGGTTGATCGCACTCGTTCGGACGATGGAGCCGCGGACCGTCGAGGCATCGTTCGAGAGGGTCCCGACGTACTGCATCGGGTCGCCGCTCCCGAGCCAGCTGTCGGTCAGGGCGATGTTCCCCGCGACGAAGATCGGCACGTCGAGCAGCACCGCGTCCGTCGTCATCTCGGCGCGCGAGAGGTACCGGAACGAGGTCGACCCGATCACCGTCTCGCCGACGATGTCGTACTTGGTGCCCGCCGCGGAGATGTCGAACGAGATCTGCGCATCGCCGAAGGCGATCGGGCCGAACGAGCCGGTCGCGCAGCCGTTCGACAACGAGTACCAGTAGGCGTACTCGATCACGCCTTCGGAGAGGCCGGCGGCTCGGAATCGATCGAAGCGCGTCGAGGCGACCTCGGCCTGCTCCATGCCCGTCATCGAGTAGACCACCCCGATCGCGACGACCGCGGTCATCACCACGAGGGAGAGGACGAGCACCATGCCGTCGTCGCCGCGTCGTGACGATCGCCTCCGGGAGGTGCGGTTCCGCGCTCCGTTCATGGTTGCCTCCTCGATGCGCCGCCGAAGAGCGTCGTCGATGTCCCATCGACGTCCAGCTCCAGGGTCAGCTTCACGAACGGATACCGGAGCGCGATCGAGTCCCACTGTCCACTCCCGAGCAGTCCATAGGTCGCCACGCGAACGCGCTGGTCGTCCAGCGTTCCCACCGGCACGGTCGACGAGGTCGTCACCGTGGTGCCGTCGTCGATCGTCACGATCGCGACGCTGTCGTCGAGCCGCAGCTCGATGTCGTACGACTCCAGCGCGCTCCACGTGATCCCGAGATCGACGCTGCCCAACAGCGCTCCGCCCTGGTACGCGACCAGATCGACCGTCTGATCGGAGTCGAAGGTCACGGAGATCCCGTCGGACTCGGGAGTGAGGGATCCGTAGAGGAGTGCGCGGTACTTCTCGCCCGATGCCTTCGGGCTGAAGGTCGTCGACACCTGGAGACCGCTGCGCGGGAGCGGTGGGGAAATCGTGGCGTAGCGGTACGAGAGGAGCGAACCGGTCAGCCCGAGAGCCGTGGTGTCGAAGTCGATGGCGCTCGACAGCGTCGAGTCGACCGAGGAGAGTTCGGTCAGGTCGGCGTAGGTCGACTTGTATCCGACCAGCTCGGGCTCGGCTCCGACGACGACCCCGGTGAGGTCCTCGTACATCGCGTTGTCGAAGTCCTCGTAGATCTCGAGGGCGAACGCCTCGAAGCTCGCGACGTTCTCGATGAGGATCTCGGCGCTGCCGTACGTGGTCCCGTTGTCGTCGGCGATCTGGCGATAGATGCAGTTGTTCCGGAAGACGTACCGGACCTTCTCCCAGTCCTCGTCATCGTCGACGAAGAAGCGGGTCACGACCGTGAGGATGCCGGGGCCGGCCGCCTCGACCTCGGAGGCCATGCGGATCGCCTGCTCGAGGTCTCCGAGCGCAGCGACCGCTTCCGCCTCCTCGTTGCCCCGCACGAAGAGCCGGTCGGAGTAGCCCAACACGTGCTCCTCCACCGCGACCAGCGTCGTCAGGAGCGCCGCCCCGACCGCGATCGCCAGGAGAAGCTCGATGACCGTGAAGCCGCCCTGTCGCATCGCGGCGGGGCGACGGGGCCTCTTCGATACCGATCCTTCGATGCGCATGTCTTTGGTTCACCCCCCACGCCGGCGGAGGCGCCCCGGTGAAGTCGGGATCACCTCCGGCGCTACCATACTAGCGTCGAACGTCGGGGCGAAGCCGGCGAGAGGCAAGGGGATCCCCCGAGAGCAGATCCTTTGTTCACTTCCGTTTCCGAGGTATCCCGGATCGGACTCGGGGGTCGTTCGGAGCGCGGGCATCGGGCATCCCGGAACGACGGAACCGCCGAGCACCTGCCGGGTGGCGAAGCCGTCGGCCGATCGCGCGCCGTTCGAGCGCGGAGCGTTCCCGGAGCAAGACGAGTGGGGGAGAGAGGCTACGGATCGTGGAGGATCCCGCGGTGGTCACGATCGCGATGTCGCGGAGCCATCGGCCTCGAGTGGTACGATCGCACGACACGTGAACGATCGACCGCCGATCCAGCCTCGAGTGAGGACCGTGAAGCGAGATACCGTCGAGCCGACCGACGCGCGGTGGGTGACCGCGCTCTGTCCCCGTTGCCTCGAGTTCCTCGAGTTCCCGCACCCGTGGGATGTCGGGGAGCCGCCGCCCTATTTCACGGGGTGTCCCGCCTGCGGATCGACGGGGGAGCTCAAGGTCCAGGCGGCCGCCGACGGATCGTGGGCCGACTTCTTCCTCGAGCTGCATCGCCCGAAGCCGCCACCCCTCGAGGCGGACTCAGAGCTGTAGGTTGATCAACCGTCGAGTCGACACGTCACGGATCATGTCGTGGAGACTCTGGCCGTGGCTGTCGATCGTGACGATCGCAGGAAAGTCCTCGACCTCGAGCTCCCAGACGGCATCGGCGTTGTCGAACTTGTCGGCCATGTGCACGTCGCGAACCTCCTTCACCCGCGTCGCGAGGAGCGGGCCCGCGCCGGCGATGGTCTGGAAGTAGCACGCGCCGAACTGTCGACAGCTGTCGAGGGTCTGCTTCCCCAGCTCCCCGCGGCCGATGATCCCCCGGATGCCGAATCGGACGAACAGCTCGCGGACCCACGGGTCGAGGGGGCTGGAGTGGTCGGGGGCGACCGACTGGACGGTCCACTTCTTCCCGCGCTTCTTCCCGACTGGACCGGCGTGGTAGACGATGGAACCTTCGGTGAGGAACGGGAGATCTCCGCCCGAGTGGAGGTAGTCGTACACGGCAGGGCGGAGCGTGAACAGGGTCCCCTTCAGGGCGACCTGTTCGCCGACGTGGAGCTCGCGCACGGTCGCGTGGCTGGCGGGAATCTCGACCGGCGTCATCGGATCAACCCTTCTTCGTCTTCTTCTTGGCGGCCTTCTTCTTCGGCGTGCTCGACGGACTGGGACTCTCGGACTTCTGTTTCGTCGCCGGCTTCTTCTTCTCGGTCGCCTTCTTCTTCTCGGTCCCCTTCGGGGTGGTCGACTTGGGTGCCGTGGGCTTCTCCGCGGCGGCCTTCTTCTTGGCCGGCGCTTTCGCGGCGGGTGCGGCCTTCTTGGCGGTCGACGCCGGCTTCTTCGGTGCGCTCTTCTTCGCGGGCGCGTCCGTCTTCGTAGGCATCGCTTCCGCGGACGGAGTCGGAGTCGGAGTCGGAGTCGGAGCGGCGGGCTTCTTCGTCGCGGTGGGCGCCTTGGGGTTCGCTTTCTTCGGCGCCGCCTTGGAGACCTTCTTCTTCGCGCCCTTCGGTGACGTGGGCTTCGTCTTCACGGTGCGGATCGCGCGCGCGCGCGCGTCGGCGAGGAGCGCCTCGCGTGCGGTTCTCGGACGTTGTCGCGCAGGTTCCTCGACCGGAGCCTTCTTCTGCACACGCACCGGCTCCGGGGGGAGCTCGAACCGGTCCGCTCGCGGGTAGAGCCACTCCGTGATGTTCCCCTTGGCGTCCAGTTGGATCCCTTGCCGCCGGCAGGTCCAGCCGACGTAGGAGATCGACACGTAGCACGACTCCTTCGGGCTCGACTCCGAGCCGACCTTCACCGAGAGCGCGGTCGCCCGTCCGCCCAGGCCCAGCGGGCCGATCCCGAGACTGTTCGCGTCCTCGAGGAGCTGTTTCTCGAGCTGCGCGAGGGCACGAGTGGAGTTCCGGTCGTCGATCGGACGGAACAGCTGCTGTTGGGCGAGGGCCATTCCGCTGGCGCGGTCCCCGCCGATCCCGATCCCCACGAGGCCCGGTCCACAACCACGCCCTTGAGCTTGGATCAGCGCTTCGAGCACCGCGCGCCGGACACCGTCGAGGTCGTTGGAGGCAGAGATCGACTCGTCCGGCAACACCGACTGGGAACCCGCACCCTCGGCGCCATTGCCCTTGACCAGGAGCCGCACGCGCAGCGCGTCTCCCGGCTCGGTCGCGAACGAGATCTGGGGCATTCCGACGCCCACGTTGTTGCGGATCGCCTTGCCCGTGACCGGGTCGACCATGTATTGCTCGAGGAGGCCTTGCTGCGTCGCGGCGGCGACGGCGCCGTGGACCGCCTCGACGATGTCGTGCCGCGAGGCGTTGCTCGGCGCTTCGACCGAGAAGTGCATCGAGCTCGTGTGCGGCGTCAGGGGGAGGTCTTCACCGGACGCGACGACCTGGTTCTCCAGGATCCATCGCAGCACCGCTTTGCTCCGCGAACCGTCCGTCTCGTTCTTGTAGGCGTCGAGAAGACTAGTCCAGACGTCGCCGGCGAGCCGAGTCGTGGCCTGCCGGATGAGTTCCAGCAGACTCTCTTCGAGAGCACCCATCCAGCCACTCCACTCCCCATACGCGCCCGCAGGCGCCA
>JAGQRC010001021.1 GCA_020425835.1 Planctomycetota bacterium
ACACTCTCGGCGGGCGAAGATCCACTGCGTTTCCTCGAGCTCTGGGGGGCCGTCTTCGCGGTGAGCCTCGCGTTCCAAGTCGGGGCGAGTCTGCGGAGGGCGCGGTGGACCGGGGAGCCGTTCTGGTCCTCCCTCGTCATCGAGATCGTGCATGCCCTGTGGCCGCCGTTCGTGGTGGCTCTCGTCCTGACCGGACTCCTCTTCGATCGAGGTGTCCCCGATCTGATCCCGGTGACGTGGGTCCTCTGTTACGGGATCGGCGCGCTCGCGGCCGCCCGACACCATCGCGAGGTCGGATGGCTGGGGCTCGCGTTCCTGGTCACCGGCGCGCTCTACGCCGTGACCCCGGTCTCGGACGCGTTGCTCCTCGGGGTCTCCTTCTGTGTTCACCACTTGCTCTTCGGGCTGTTGCTCGCGTGGCGGAGGGCCGCATGACTCGACCCCGGGTTCGTCCGCACGATCTCGATCCCGTCGTCCACGACCGGGTCCGCCTCTCGATCCTCTCGGTGCTCTCCGCCCGGGACTCGATCGCCTACGGCGAGCTCCGACATCTCTTGGAGCTCACCGATGGCAACATCGCGGCGCACCTTCGAACTCTGGAGGAGCGCGGCTTCATTCGGGTGAGCAAGAAGATCGAGGATCGCCGGTCGAAGACGACCTATCGGATCACCGCCGCGGGGCGCAAGGCGTTCCGCAAGCACATCGAGCAGCTCGCGAGCCTCCTGCCGGATCGGGAGGAGCTTTGAGGACAGTCTGTCCGCCGGAGATGCGGACGCCGCCGTGTCTCGACCCCTCGGCTCGGGCTGGCGTGCGACGGATGCGTCATGCGCTTCTCGTGAATCCGTTCTACCCGAAGGACCCGCACGCGAGTTTCGGGAAGCACGTGCTCACCCCGAGCCTGGCGCTCACGAGCATCGCCGGCGCGACTCCGACCCATTGGACCGTCGACTATTTCGACGAGAATCTGCTGCTCGGCCCGCCGCCGTTGGACCCGCTCCCGGAGGTGGTCGGGATCACCGTCCACCTCACGTTCGCGCGTCGAGCCTACGAGATCGCGCATTGGTACCGTGCACGCGGCGTGACGGTCGTTCTCGGTGGTCTTCATGTGACCTCGTGCCCCGAGGAGGCGGCCCTCCATGCGGACGCCATCGCGATCGGTGAGGGCGTTCAGCTCTGGCCGAAGATCCTCGAGGACGTCGAGAACGGGACCCTTCAGCCGGTCTATCGAGGAAGCTATCGACGACCCTACCGCGAGGACCCGCCGCCGCGCCGCGAGATCCTCCCGGCGTCGTCCTTCCTCACCACCGCGAGCCTGATCGCGACGCGAGGTTGTCACAGCCGCTGCGACTTCTGCTACTTGTCGACGGATGGGCTCCAGATGCCGTACCAGGTTCGGGACGTCGCCCAGGTGGTGGAGGAGTTCCAGGCCACGCGGCAGCCGTACGCCGTGTTCGTGGACAACAACCTGGGTTCCCGTCCCCGTTACCTGCGCGAGCTCTGTCACGCGCTCCGACCGCTGGACAAGATCTGGAGCGCAGCGGTGAGTCTCGACGTGACGGATGATCCGAGCCTCGTCCGGGAAATGGCGCTGGCCGGTTGCACTGGCGTGTTCATCGGATTCGAGTCGCTGCTGAACACCAACCTGAGTGAGTCCCGGAAGAAGACGCCGAGGGCCGAGCAGTTCGCGCGACGCGTGGAGCTGCTCCACGAGAACGGGATCCAGGT
>JAGQRC010001022.1 GCA_020425835.1 Planctomycetota bacterium
TCGAGGAGAACGACACGCTGTTCGATGGGACCCTGGTCGCGGGTGTGCCGGTCCTCCGGACCAGCTCCGCGGCGACCAACATCCACTCGCACTACGTCGGCTCCGCGGTCGACGAGCTGTCCGCTCTCGAACTGACCGGACGGATGCGCATCGAGGATCCCGACGGTGGTTTCGGGATCACGTTGTTCTCGGACTACCCCGTCTCCGATCACTACTACCGACTTCGTCGATATGCCGGGACCGACTTCCACGTCGCTCCGCACGGCGCGACGATGGACACCGGGGAGACGGCATCCGGCGTCGTTCCCGAGGCGGGTGTGTGGTACGCGTTCCGAGTCTTCGCGGAAGCGAATCCGACCAGCTCTCGAGTGCGCGCCAAGGTGTGGCGCGCGACCGATGCCGAACCCGTGGACTGGCAGATCGACTGCACCGACCTCAGCGCGAACCGACTCACCTCGGGCGCGATCGGTGCCTGGAGCATGGGGCCGGGCGAGAAGTACCTCGCCGATCTCCGCGTCAACGGCGAAGCGATCCAGCTTCCCCCGCTCGGGGGACCGTCGCCGCAGCCGACCGACGTGGTCGAAGGGCTCTGGCTCGACACCGCACCGGACAACGGGCTCCAAACGGATGACTCGCTGTTCCTCGTCGGTCGAGTCGGCGACGAGCTCTGCCTCTCGACGACCTCCGGCGCGACGAACATCCACTCGCACTTCTCCACCGATCAGAGCAGCAGCTGGTCCGACTACACCGTGACCGGCCGTCTGCGTGTCGAGGATGTCAATGGCGGCGCGGGCATCACGGTCCTGAGCGACTACCCGCAGTCCGATCGATACTACCGACTGCGTCGCTACGGCGACGGACCGTTCACGCTGTCGCCGCACGGAACCAGCATCACTTCGGGAACGACCGACTCCGGCGTCGTGCCGACGCCAGGCGTCTGGTACGACTTCGAGGTCCAGGTCGTCGACGACGGCTCGGCCACGGTGGTCCGCGCCAAGGTGTGGCTGTCCGGTACCCAGGAACCGAGTGACTTCCAGATCGACTGTCTCGACGAGTCGGCGACGCGATTGACGCAGGGCACCATCGGGCTCTGGACGATGGGACCGGGCGCGAAGAAGTTCGTCGACGTGCGGATGAATGGCCAAGAGCTCGCGCTGCCGTCGCCGACGTCGATCGTCGTCAACGTCTCGGACACGACGCTCGTGGTCGGCGAGTCGACGGTGCTCGACATCGATGCGCACTACGCCGACGGCGGCGTCGTCGATGTCACCGGGCTCGCGACTCTCTCGCACGGGGACCGGCTCGCGCTCGAGTTCGGTCCGCCGATGGCCATCACCGCGGTCGAGCCGGGCACGGAGACGCTGATCGCCTCGTTCGACGGTCAGAGCGACGAGCTCGATATCCAGTCGCTCGCCGCCGAGGTGCAGTCGCTGCAACTCGTCGGTGCCGCTTCGCTCCATGTCGGTGAGAGCACCGGACTCGGGGTGACCGCGGTGTTCACCGACGGCGCGTCGGAGGACGTGACCGCGGATGTCGAGTGGTCGGTCTCCGACGATTCGATCGTCCAGGTCCAGCCGGGCTCGCCCGCCGTCCTCCACGGGATGTCCGCCGGCAGCGCGACGGTGACCGTGTCCTACGACGGCATGAGCACTTCGACGATCGTCACCGTCAGCGAAGTCCAGGGCCTCGTCGGCCTCGAGATCCAAGGACCGACCGCTCCGA
>JAGQRC010001023.1 GCA_020425835.1 Planctomycetota bacterium
GGTGTCGCGAAGCGCCGCGTGTACGACATCGCCACCGCGCTCCGCCGCTCCTGACCTGCGAAAGCGGGGCCGGTCCCGGGAGGGGGTGTGGGTATCGTGGCCGAGTGGCCACGCCCTTCTACGTGACGACGCCGATCTACTACGTCAACGACGCCCCGCACATCGGTCATGCCTACACGACCATCCTCGCCGATGTGCTCGCTCGTTATCACCGGTTGATCGGTGTGCCGACGTTCTTCCTGACCGGCACCGATGAGCACGGCCAGAAGGTCTTCGACGCAGCGCTGAAGGCGGGCATCTCGCCGCAGGAGCAGACCGATCGGACCGTCGTCCGATTCCAGCAACTCTGGGAGAAGCTCGAGATCTCGCACGACGACTTCATCCGTACCACGGAGCCGCGTCACACCGAGGTCGTTCGGGAGACCCTCGCCGACCTCTGGGAGCGGGGCGAGATCTACGCCGGCGACTACGAGGGTTGGTATTCGGTCAGCGAGGAGCGCTTCTACACCGAGAAGGACCTCGTCGACGGCAAGAGCCCGGAAGGGAAGCCGGTCGAGAAGATCGTCGAGAAGAACTACTTCTTCAAGATGAGCCAGTACCAGGGGTGGTTGATCCAGCACATCGAGGAGAACCCGGAGTTCATCCAGCCGGAGTCGCGGCGGAACGAGACGCTCGGATACCTGCGGAAGCCGCTCGGTGACCTCTGCATCTCCCGGCCGAAGGCGCGGATGCCGTGGGGGATCGAGCTTCCGTTCGACCAGGACTACGTCTGCTACGTCTGGTTCGACGCGCTCCTCAACTACATCACCGCGATCGGCTATCGCCGCGACGAGAAAGAGCTCGCGCGCTGGTGGCCCGCCGACTTCCAGCTGATCGGGAAGGACATCCTCGCCACGCACACCGTCTACTGGCCGATCATGCTGAAGGCGATGGGCGTGCCGCTCCCGCGGACGGTGTACGCGCACGGTTGGTGGTTGACCGGCGGCTCGAAGATGTCGAAGTCGGAGGGCAACGCCGTCGACCCGATGGCGATGATCGACCAGTACGGCGTCGACGCGGTGCGCTACTACCTGATGGCGGACATGTCGCTCGGTCAGGACGCGACCTTCACGATCGAGCAGTTCTGGAAGCGCTACAACAGCAACCTGACGAACGACCTCGGTAACCTGGTGAGCCGCGTGCACACCATGGTGCGGAAGAACTTCGACGGAGTGCTGCCGGAGCCGGGCGAGTCCGGTGAAGAGGAGCGCACCCTCGAGGAGGCGACGCGGCGCGCGGTCGAGGGCATGGAGAGCCATCTCCACGGCATGACGCTCGACCGCGGCATCGGCGAGGTCATGGCCGCGGTGCGCGAAGGCAACCGCTACTTCGACACGACCGCACCGTGGACCCTGGTCAAGCAGGGCGACACCGCGCGACTCGCGACCGTCCTCTACTCGACGGCGGAGTGTCTGCGCATCGTGTCGGGGCTCCTGTTTCCGATCATGCCATCGAAGATGGTGGAGCTCCGACGAGCGATCGGCCTGACCGGCGACCAGCTCGAGCCGCAACTCGAGCTCCTGCGGAAGTGGGGCGCGCTCGAGGCGGGGGCGAAGTTCGGCGAGCTGACGCCGCTCTTTCCTCGGGTGGATCGCCCGGCCGACGAGTCCGAGACGAAGCCGGGGAAGCAGCAGAGGGAGTCGGCGAGGCCGGAGAAGAGCCCGAAGAAGACGTCGT
>JAGQRC010001024.1 GCA_020425835.1 Planctomycetota bacterium
AGGGACCGCGCGACGGTGGACGTCGACGGTCCAAGGCCAGTCGCTGCGAAGGATCCGGGCGTCCGACCCGCGGCGACCGATCCGCCACCGAGCTGGCTCACCGGCCGCGTCGTCGACGCCGACGGACAGGCCATCCCCGACGCCGAGGTCTTCCTGCTCGTCGAGCGCTTCGGCACTCCGGCCATCCGCCGCGAAGCGGTGACGCGCACCGACGCACACGGCGATTACGTTTTCACCGGCGAGGCCGACCCCGCTGATCTGTGGGCGTGGGTCGTCGCCCGCGCCGACGGCTTCGTCATGGGTGGGGCTCGGCTCCCCGACTCGTGGCCACACGCGCCGTTCATCGAGCTCGAGCGCGGCGAGCGGCATCCGTTCATCGTCGATGCGCGCTGGCGCGGGGAACTGCCTTTGCTCGAGTTGAAGCGTGGGCGACGCGTGGTCGGGCGGGCGCTGCTTCCGGACGGTGTCGACGCGTCAACCGGCGAGTTTCGGTTCACCGACTCTTCGCTCGGCCCCAGTCGCTGGCTCGCCGACGAGCCGTTCGTTCCCCAACCCATCGATGCCGACGGCCGCTTCGAGACCTGGGTCTCCGCCGACATTGTCGATTTCCTCGCGTGTTGGCGCTCGTCGGCCGGCGACCGAGTCGCGTGGGGAAGGGTTTGGCTCGCGTTCGAGAAAGACGAGGCGGCGGAATCGGAGTCGGTCGACCTGCCGTTGCAGTGGTTGCCGATCGTGCACGGTCGGCTCGTCGATGAAGAGGGCGATCCTGTCGTTGGTGCCACCGTGGCCACGGAACGCCCTGCCTGGATCTTGACGACCTCCGGTGCGAGCGGATCGTTCGCGCTCCTAGTCGATGCTCCCGAAGATGAGTCGATCGAGTTCGTCATCGATCACCCGGAGTTCCAGACGCAGTGGATCTCAGCACCGAGTGAACTCGATACGACTCGCGAAAACCCGTGGATGGTGACCCTGCTGCACGCCCGGTGGAACTGGGTCGACTTCACTCCGATCCCATCTCGATCCCCATTGTGGTTCGACTCCGAGGGCATCGCGTGGATGCGCGTCGGGAGTCGTTATCGATCGTGGTCGCTCGAGTCGGAGGCCAAAGCGAGCTGGGCGACGTTTCGCGGTTTCCTTCCGAGCGCGTTGAGTTGGCCGGAAGGCGTCGGCGAGCACGACTGCGGGACGATCCCGCTCGACCGGGGCCGATCGTTGGTCGTCTGGGTGCGCGACGCCGAAGGGCAGCCCATCTCGGAGGCAACCGTCGCAGCAGACCTTTTGGTCGACTTCGTCAGCACCGAGGCGGATGTCGCAGGGCGTGCGGAGTTGGCGGGGCTCCCCGACGGCGTTGCGTCGATCGTCGTCGAGGCCGACGAGTTCGTGAGCGTTCGAGAGTCCGTCGACCTCGCCATGGGATCGGAGATCACGATCGTCCTCGAGCGCGAGGCTGCGATCTCATTCGTCGTCGCTGACCCCGGAGGACCCCTGTCGGGGGCGACGGCGAGGCTAGCCGGAGAGTATGGAGGCGAAAGTGACGCCGATGGTCGGATCGTGACGGCCGTGTCGCCGGGTCGATCCGTCGAGATCACTCTTTCGGCAGAGGATCACCTGCCGACGACTCTCCACATCGATCCGCTCTCGCCGGGCGAAGAGCGAGACCTCGGCGTGGTCCATCTCGACCCGGGCGCCTCCTTGCTCCTTCGCGTGCTCGACCAC
>JAGQRC010001025.1 GCA_020425835.1 Planctomycetota bacterium
GGCTCGACTCGACCTTGCCCTACATCACCAAACGGATCATCGACAACGCGCTCGGCGAGCGGAGCGCCTCCCTGCACTGGAGACTCTGTGCCGCGTACTGCGGGATCTTCGCGATGATCCCTTGCGCGATCTGGCTGTTCATCACGAAGGCGGGCGTCATCGCGACCGGCTTCGCCCACGACATCCGCGCCGCGGCGTTCGAGAAGCTCCAGGAGCTGTCGTTCTCGTATTTCGACGAGCGGCCGATCGGCTGGCTGATGGCGCGACTGACGTCCGACGTCCAACGACTCTCCAACGTGCTGCCCTGGTTCTGCCTGGACATCGCTTGGGGCTCCGTCTACCTGGCCGGCGTCATCGTTTGGATGTTCGTCCTCAGTTGGAAGCTCGCGCTGTGGGTCCTCTCGATCGTCCCGGCTCTGGCGGTGTTGAGCATCGTTTTCCAGAGGAAGCTCATCCGGAGTCAGCGTCAGGTTCGGAAGACGAACTCCAAGCTGACCGCCGCCTACAACGAAGGCATCGCGGGGGAGCGAACGACCAAGATCCTCGTCCGTGAGGAGAACAGCCTCGCGGAGTTCCGAGAGCTCTCCGGTGAGATGGCGGACTCATCGCGCCGGAACCTTCTGCAGTCCGCGCTCTACCTCCCCATGGTCATGGCGCTCGGCAGCTTCGGCGTGGCGCTCACGCTCTGGCGCGGCGGGGCGACGCTGACCGATGAGGTCGGCACGGTGGCCGCCGCCGCCGGCGTCTCCTTCGGGACGCTCGTCGCCTTCATGCAGTACGCGCTCCAGTTCCACGTCCCGGTCCAGGAGATGGCGCAACGCTTCACCCAGATGCAGATCGCTCAAGCGTCCGCGGAACGACTCGTCGAGTTGTTCGCAACGGTGCCGGAGATTCGCGACTCCGAGGCAGTTCGCCGTCGGATCGCCGCCTGTCGGGGAGGTTCGGGGACGAAGTCGGAGGGCGCTGCGCCCGAGTCCACCGCGGTGTGCTCGGCGATCGACGGCGGCGCGGAGGGCATCGGGCGGATCGAGTTCCAAGGCGTCTCGTTCGCCTACAAGACGGGGGAGCCGGTGTTGACCGACTTCGATCTCACCGTCACCGCCGGCGAGACGATCGCGCTCGTCGGCGCGACCGGGAGCGGCAAGACGACCATCGCCAGCCTCGTCGCGCGCTTCTACGAACCGACCGCGGGTCGGATCCTGTTCGACGGCGTCGACTACCGGGAGCGATCGCTGAAGTGGCTGCAGTCGCATCTCGGTATCGTGCTGCAGACCCCCCATCTCTTCAGCGGCACCGTCCGCGAGAACATCCGGTACGGGAGTCTCGACGCGACGGACGAGGAGGTCGAGGCGGCCGCCCGCCGAGTCGGGGCGCACGACGCGTTGATCGGGCTCGAGAAGGGCTACGACACCGAGGTGGGCGAGTCCGGCGTGCGGTTGTCGATGGGGGAGCGGCAGTTCGTCGCGCTGGCGCGCGCGGTGCTGGCCGATCCGCAGATCCTGATCATGGATGAAGCCACGTCATCGGTCGACACCGAGACCGAGCAGCTCATTCAGAAGGGGGTCGAGCGCGTTCTGGATGGACGCATCGCGTTCATCATCGCGCACCGGCTGTCGACGATCCGCAACGCGGATCGAATCCTCGTGATCGACAAGGGACGGATCCTCGAAGAGGGGAGCCATGTCGAGCTGCTCGCTCGGCGTGGGCACTACG
>JAGQRC010001026.1 GCA_020425835.1 Planctomycetota bacterium
TCCTTGGCCGGCACGTCGGAGACGATGCCGGGGTCGTGGGGATGGCGGTAGTAGAGGATCTCCCGCTCCCCTCCGGTGGCTCCGGAAGCCATCGGACCGCCCGAAGTCTCGATCGGGACGAGCGGGCGCCCGTCGATCGGGCACTCGCCGGGCTCGTTCTCGACGATCTGTGGGTGCAGCTCACACGTCCACCCGGACTCGCCGGCTTCCACCGCCACCGTCTCGGCCGCGGCTTCCGAGGGCCCCACCTCGGAAGAAAGCGGCACCAAGTTCATGCCACAGATCGGGCACTGGCCCGGCTCGTCGAGGATGACCTCGGGGTGCATGCCGCAGGTCCAGAGCCCCGATTCCGACACTTCGGCGCCGGGAATCCCCGCCTCGGCGGCATCCCCGTGACCCAGGGAGTCGTGGATCCAGGTGTCGATCGGGTGGATCCCCAGCGGATCGGAGATCAGGACGATCGCCAGCACGGCACCGCCGAGGACCCATCCGAGGTTCGCGAGGACTCGTCGAAGCGTGGACCTGCGCTCCACGGGCTGTACGTCACCAGAATCGAATCGTTCGTCGGTCATGATGCGTCTCCGTTGAGGAGAACCTCGACCGGGGCGCCGAGGGCGCCCTCGAGGCGTGCGTGCAGAATGAGGGAGTCGGCGCGAGCGCGAGCCGAAGCGATCCGGACTTCGAGCAGGACCCGTTCGGCGTCGAGTAGGTCGAGGGCACTCTGAGAGCCCGAGGCGTAGGCCGCCTCGGCCGAGCGCAGTGCCTCCTCGGCCTGGAGGATCAGGAGATCATCGAAGAGAGCGAGCTGATCGAGTGTCAACGGGAGCCGAGACGACAGGTCACCCAGATCGCGCTCGATCTCGGCCAGGATTCCCCGCGTTCGATCTCGCGCAGCGCTCTCGCGGGCCGTCGCTTCCAGGAGTCCCGCGGCGAGCTTCTCTCGGCGGACCGGAAGGTTTACCCCGAGGGTCAACCCGATGATGTCGTCCCCGTTGTCCGGAGGGGGCATCGCCCGACCGGCCGGATCGTCCCGCGAGCCGACGAGCGTGTACCCGAACCCGAGAGTGAAGTCGGGTCGGTACTGCTTCTCGGCGAGCTCGATCCCGATGCCTGCAGCCTCCGTCAGGATTCTCGACCGGCGCACCTCCGGCCGGTGCATCTCGGCCACATCCAGGAGCCCCGAGGGGTCCATCGGAGGGACGATTGCCGGTGCCGCGGAGAGTTGGGCGGTCGGCAGGGGATCGCCAGCGGGACGATCGCGGAGCGCGTTCAGCGACGCGACGAGGGATGCTCGGCGGCTGTCGATCCGGAGGATGCGGTTGTCGTCCTTCGTGATCTCCGCCTGGAGCTTGACGACCGCCTGCCCCAGCCCGACCCCCGAAGCGTAGCGGGCGCGAGCCAGCTCTTCGAAATGAGAGAGGGTCTCCCGATCTTCCAGTACCGCCTCCTCTTCGGCGTCCAGATAGGCGAGCTCCCAGGCGAGGCGCCGGACCTCGGTGACGAGTTGGAGGCGCTTCGCCTCGACCTCCAACCGGCTCGCCGCCGCTCCCAGGAGGGCTTGCTTCTCCTTCAGGTCGAGCGTCCCGAACCAGGGGAACCGCTGGGAGATCATCGCGGAGGCCTGCTGGGGACCCACCCGCGTCTCGGGTGTCGAGAGAAAAGCCGTCACGCTGGCCATCGGATCCGGCAGGGCGCGAACCTGTGGCGCTCGCT
>JAGQRC010001027.1 GCA_020425835.1 Planctomycetota bacterium
ACGGCGCGATGGCGGGAAGACCGAGCGTCCGCCACCCCGGGTCGACTCGGCCTTCCGTCAGGAGCGCGACGGGCACGCCCCGAGTCGGCCGTTGCACAGTCCCGCCTTCGTCCTCGACCTTCGCCCCCGGACGCCAGGCGCCGCCGGCGAGGAACTGGGAACGATCCCGGAACGCGAGGTCATCGAGCGACTCACCCGCGCCGGTCTCGGCCGAGAGCTCGTCGCGGACCGTGGTCCGCGCTCGCTTCGCGAGATCGATGAGCCGACGGTTGTCGTCCCACTGACGAGCGAGCTCCTCGGCGGCGAGCACCTTCGACTGCGCGCTCGTGCCGACGCTCCTGCCGAGGGACTCGAGCTCGGCGAGGTTGTCGCCCAGCGCCTGATCGAGTCGCTGGAGCTCCTGCGTCGCCTGGAGTTTGCCTCGCTTGGTCTCCGCGTAGCGCACTCGCTCGACGAGCTCTTGCTGCTGACCGAGCAAATGACTCAGTTTCCGCGCCTGCTTCAGGCTGTGCGGGACGAGCTGCACTCGATCGCCGAGCTCTTCGAGACGGTAGGTGTCCGGCGCATGCACCGTCCACAGCGTCTCGGTGACCTCGACGGGCGTGCCGCTCGCCGCGTCCGGGAGCACCCGCGGCGCCCGCAAACCCGAGCGAACCGTCTCCGACGGCAGACTCCACGATGTCTCGGCATAGGTGCACGTCACCTCGAGCGGCAGATCCGTCGAGGTCCCTCGCTCGACCGGGATCTCGAGGCGGAGGAGCCCCGATGAGCCATCCCGAGCGACGGCGACCGAGCGCCCGTCGACGGTGACCCCCCAGAGCTGCGTCCCCGCCGGGAGCTCGAGGCGGAAGAACTGCAGTCGACGGTTGACGAGCGAGTAGGTCGCCCGCGTGCGCACCGTACCGTCGGTCCCGATCACCGTGACCATGTCGGCCAGCTGGACCACCGCGGCGAGATCCTCGATCAGCTCCGACAGCGTCTCGGTCAGGGTCAACGCCCAATCGCCCTGCGCGCGGTAGGTCCGCCCGAGACTCCGAGGCTCGATACCGGCCGGGAGGAACGGGACGCGCTCGCGCTCGATCTCACTGATCCCCACGCCGCGGTCGGCGATGCCGAACGCCCGCGAGGTGTGGATCCATCCGACGTACTGCTCGATCGGCCTCGGTCGTCGTCCCCCGCGCTCGACCTCCTCGAGCAGCTCGATCCCACGGACGACACCCGACGGCGCACCCTTCGTGCGGGGAACGGTCCAAGAGACGTCGATCGTCGTCCGTCCCCGCTGCGGACTCTGGAGCGTGAGCTCCAGCTCGAGACCCTCCGCAGTGGTTCGCTCCACGAGGCTCCGTTGATTGGGACAGGTCAGACGCTCGAGCTGCGCGTCCGACGGGAGGCGCAGCAGGAACCGATCACTCCCGGTGTAGCGAACGTCCACGACGAGTCGGGCGTTGACTCGAACGCGCGCTTCGCGCAGCTCGCCGAAGACGACCGACGTCGCCCCGACCTGCGTGGCGATGCGTCGGCTGTCGATCACCGGGGAATCTTCGGCGCGCTTGGCGCGGTAGGCGAAGCGAAGGGTCGCCCCACCCTCGAGCTCGACCCAGCACGGAGCGACGTCCGCCATCAACGGGCGCCACGCATCGCCGACTCGGCTCGACAGCTCGATCTCCTCCTCTGCGGCGAGGACCCAGGTGACGGTGTCGACCTCGACG
>JAGQRC010001028.1 GCA_020425835.1 Planctomycetota bacterium
TCAGGTGGGAACGCGTCACCCCGAGCAGGATGCCTTCGTCGGTCGAGCTGCGAACCTCTCCGTCGCGGATCCAGAAGACATTGGAGGTCGTCGCCTCGGCCACGGTGTTCTCTGTGGTCAGGAGGATCGCCTCGAACGCTCCCTGCTCCCGCGCCTCTCGATAGGCGAGGATGTTGTTGAGGAAGTTGCCGCTCTTGATGTGGGGGTTCAGCGCGTTCGGGGGATTGCGGCGGATCGAGCTCACCACCACCGACACCCCGACCTCCGCCATGGGATGTCGGCCCGGCGAGATCGACCACCCGATCATGATGACCCGCGGCGTGCGGCAGAGTGAGATGTCGAGACCAATGGGACCGATGCCCCGCGTGACCATCAGTCGGATGCCCACCTCGCTGCGCTCCGGCCGCGCGTCGATGACCTGCTCGATCGCCTCGGCGAGTCGGGCTCGGTCCATCGGGATGCGCAGCCCGATCGCCGCCGCCGATCGGTCGAGCCGATCGAGGTGGGATCCGAGCGCGAACGGCCGGGCGCCGTAGGTGCGGATGGTCTCGTAGACCGAGTCCCCGTAGAGGAAACCGTGGTCGGTGACCGGGATCGTCGCGGACCCGGGATCGGTGATGGCACCGTCCTGCCAGATCCAGGGTTGCTTCGTCTCCACGACGGACGGACCATGCTCGCTCATCGCCGGACTCCTCGCTGCTCGAGTGGCGTGACCCTGATCATCGCGGATGAGGATCTTCGGAGGAAGATGATGATGCTCCGAAGAAGAGCGTCGGAGCAGCAGATCCCCCTGAGCGTCGGAGCAACATGGACGAGACGACCTCGCGCCCACCTCTCGCCGAGCGGATGCGCCCGCGAAGCTTCGATGATGTCGTGGGGCAGAGCCGCCTGCTGTCCCAGGGAGGAGTCGTTCCCAAGCTCCTCGCCGAGGGCCGTCCTCCCTCGCTGATCCTCTGGGGGCCACCGGGCTGCGGGAAGACGACGATCGCCCGAATCATCGCCGACGGACTGGGGCTCTCCCCGAGGGCCATCTCCGCGGTCACGTCGGGTGTTCGAGAGATCAAGGCGATCGTCGCCGAATCCGAGGCGGGCATGCTGGAGGGCCGGCCCCCGACCCTCCTCTTCGTCGGCGAGATCCACCGGTTCAACCGTGCTCAACAGGACAGCTTCCTCGGTCCGGTCGAGTCGGGGACCCTGGTCGTGATCGGAGCGACGACCGAGAACCCGAGCTTCGAGCTCAACGCCGCGCTGTTGTCCCGCTGCCGCGTCGTCACCCTGGAACCCCTCGGGCGGGAGGATCTGCGCCGCGTGTTGCACCGCGCGATGGGCGACACGGAGCGTGGGGTCGGCGATCGCAACCTCCGACTGACCCCGGAGCTCGAGGAGCTCCTCCTCGACCAGGCCGATGGCGACGCCCGGGCCCTGTTGACGGATCTGGAATGGCTCGCCGTGGGAAGCGAAGGCGTCGCGAACACGATCGACGTCGAGGAAGCGCGTGCGCTGCTGAGTCGCCTTCCGCGCTACGACCGCGCCGGCGAGGAGCACTTCAACCTGATCTCCGCGCTCCACAAGTCCCTTCGTGCGAGCGACACGCAGGCCGGCCTCTACTGGTTGGCTCGAATGATCGAGGGCGGAGAGGATCCACTCTACATCGCCCGTCGGTTGGTGCGCTTCGCTTCGGAGGACATCGGCGCGGCCGACCCC
>JAGQRC010001029.1 GCA_020425835.1 Planctomycetota bacterium
CCACCGCGACCGACGGCGAGTCCGCGCGCCAGTGGCTCGAAGTCGCCTCGCCCGACCTCCTCGTCCTCGATCTCATGCTCCCGGAGCTCGACGGATTGGCGCTGCTGCGCTGGCTGCGCCTGAGGAACAGCTCGGTGCCGGTGCTGATCATCAGCGCCCGCGGGCGCGAGGAGCAGAAGGTCGAAGGCCTCAAGGCGGGCGCCGATGACTACCTCGCCAAGCCGTTCGGCCTCGCGGAGCTGATCGCCCGGATCGAAGCACTCCTCCGTCGTGCCCGCGGCGGCGAGCACACCTTCCGCTTCGGCACCATCGAGATCGACCTCGAGCACCACCGCGTCCGGCGCGACGGAACCGAGGTCGCCCTCTCCAAGAAGGAACTCGCACTCCTCCTGTTCTTCGTCCGCCGCCCCGACCAAGTGCTCCCCCGCGACACCATCCTCGCCTCGGTCTGGGGCGACCTCCACGCGAGCGACCCCCGCGCCGTGGACTACCACCTGATGCACCTGCGCAAGAAGCTGGAAGCGGACCCGAAGCGGCCGGCGCACTTCGTCACCCGGCACGGCTTGGGGTACGAGCTGGTCACTCGGTGATGGTGTGACGCGGGGATCTCCGGTGTGCCTCGACGATGGCATCCAGCTCGTCGGCGCCGGGGATCGTACGAATGGAGAGGTCGAGACCGAGCGTGCGGAGCCGCCCAGGACGAGGTCGATAGCGCGTCGATCGATCGCTCGACCGAGCCGAAATCGGCTCGAGCGGTGCCTACCGTGCGCGAACGATCGGAACCACGACGGTCCGGGGAATGACGCGCCCCGCTTCCGCGAACGACAGCTCGAACGTCGCCGTCCCGCCTTGGAACCCCGCGGGCGCCTCGACCGAGGCGGAGTAGATGTAGCCTCAGCATCGCCCCCGGAAGCGGACGGACTTCCGCACCGACTCGACATCGGGGCTCTGGGGTCGAAACGTCACGCGGGCCTCGGGACGAGCGTGTGAGGGAATCCACTGGTCATACGGATGCCGAACGAAGGCGAAGCGACCGTTCCCCGGGGTCCCCATGCTGACGCGAACCTCCACCGCATCATCCGCGACCAACGCCGTTGGCACCGTCGGCTCGACGAGACCCAACGTCCGCGGTCCGGAGAACCATGCGACGGGCGCGAGCTCGGAGGTGACGCTCGAGATGGTCTGGACGTGCTCGTAGGTCTTTCCTCGGTGCGCGAAGGCGATCACGCGCGTTGCCGCGGGGTCCGGATCGCCGGGACGATCCAGCGCTGGGTCTCTCGTCGTCACCTCGACGCTCAAGCGATCGAAGCCGCCGATCGCGGCGAACTCGAAGGTCACCTCCTGCTTCACCTGAGGCGGTGGATCGAGATCCAGCACTCCCTCGACGAGCTCGTCCGGAGTGATCCTGTTGTCGAGGTTCCGATCGAGGTAGGCGTTCACTCCGTCGATCACCAACCAACGCGGCGCGGCACCGCCGAACTTCAGAGCGACGTACTGCGGGGGCGACGTGTAGCTCGGTTCCTCCGCGAGCTTCTCAGGACGAGTCGAGATACCCAGGGCGCCGGAGAAGAGAAGCAATAGACCAAGTCTCATCGGAACCGCCTTCCAAGAAGAGCCGCCGCACAGAGGCAGAAAGGGACGCTCACCGGCGCTCCAGCTCCTCCCGATCCACCACGCGCAACACCGAGTCTCCCCCGTCGCCG
>JAGQRC010001030.1 GCA_020425835.1 Planctomycetota bacterium
CTCAGATCACTCCGCTGCCGGAAGCTCCGCGGCCTTGGCTTGTTCCTCGAGGATCAGCGCATCGCGCTTGTCTGCCACCTGGCGGAGGCGTGTGAGCATGCCGCCGGTGCCTGCCGGGATCAGCCGGCCGACAATGACGTTCTCCTTGAGGCCACGGAGGTAATCGACCTTGCCGGAGATTGCGGCCTCGGTCAGGACACGGGTCGTCTCCTGGAAGCTGGCCGCCGAGAAGAAGCTCTCCGTGGACAACGAGGCTTTCGTGATGCCAAGCAGCAGGGGGCGCCCGATCGCGGGCCGACCTCCGGCCGCGAGGACGCGATCGTTCTCCTCCTGGAACCTCCAGCGATCGACCTGCTCGTCGACGAGGAACTCGGTGTCGCCGACCTCCTCGATCTTCACCGATCGCATCATCTGGCGAACGATTACCTCGATGTGCTTGTCGTTGATGGCAACCGACTGCGAGCGGTAGACCTCCTGGATCTTGTCCACCATGTAGCGCTGGAGTTCCTTCTCGCCCAGCACCTGGAGAACATCGTGCGGGTTGATCGGTCCATCGATCAGCGGATCTCCGGCGTGAACCCGCTCGCCGTCCTGCACGTTCACGTGGACCGAGCGCGGCACCAGGTACTCGCGGCTCTCGCCAGCATCCGCCTCGACGATGACCTTTCGCATGCCCTTGTGAATCTCACCAAGCCGCACGACACCGTCGATCTCCGTGATGATCGCCGGCTCCTTCGGGGAGCGCGCCTCGAAGAGCTCGACGACGCGGGGCAGACCGCCGGTGATGTCCTTCGTCTTCGCCGCCTCGGCCCGCGGAATCTTGACCAGGACGTCGCCCGCGGAGACCTGCTGGCCCTCCTGGACCATGAGGTGCGAACCCGAGGGGAGGATGTACCGCCGCTCGGCCGACTTGCCGATCACGACCAGTGCGGGAATCCGCTTCTCGTTCGCCGACGCCTCGACGATGATCCGTTGCGACAGGCCAGTGACCTTGTCGGTCTCCTCTCGGACGTTCTCGCCCTCGACGATGTCGCGGAACTCGATCTTGCCGGCAAGCTCCGACAGGATCGACGAGGTGAACGGATCCCATTCGACGAGGTCCGCCCCCGGCTCGACTTCCTGTCCCTCTCGGACGTGGAGCCGCGAACCGTACGCGAGCGCGTAGCGCTCCCGCTCGCGGCCCTTCTGGTCCACGATGACGAGCTTGCCGTTGCGGTTGACCACGACCAGGTCGCCGCTCTTCGATTCGACCGTGGCGACATTGAGGAAGCGCACGATGCCGGGGTTCTTCGCCTCGTGCTTCGACTGCTCGGAGACTCGCGAGGCCGTGCCACCGTAGTGGAAGGTACGCATCGTCAGCTGCGTGCCGGGCTCGCCGATCGACTGCGCCGCGATAACGCCGACCGCCTCTCCGATCTCGACCCGGCGACCCGTCGCGAGATTCCTGCCGTAGCACTTGACGCAGACGCCGCGCCGGGCTTCGCAGGTCAGCACCGACCGGATTCGAACCCGTTCGATGCCGGCGCTCTGGATGCCGTTCGCGAGCTCCTCGCTGATCTCGTCGCCGACACCGATCAGCTTCTCTCCGGTCATCGGGTCGTAGATCTCTTCCTGGCTGACGCGTCCTACGATGCGGTCTCGCAGCGGCTCGAGAATCTCGCCGCCCTCCATGATCGCCGACACGACGATGCCGTCGATCGT
>JAGQRC010000101.1 GCA_020425835.1 Planctomycetota bacterium
CTCGTCCGGGGCGGCGAGGAGGGCACGCCGGGCTCACTCGCGGAACGCGCGGCCGACCGGCTCGTGCCCGGTGCCATTCTCGAGGTGTTCGATCTGGGGAGCACGATCAGCCGGATACCCGTGCTCGTTCCCGACCAACGGCCGAACGTCTCGAAGCGGGTCCCGTCCTTCGCGCTGACGAGCGCCGACACCGAGATCTCCGACTACTTCCTCGCGCGGATCCACGGTTTCCTGATCGTGCCGAAGGGCGGGGAGTACCGCTTCAAACTGTCGAGCGATGATGGTTCGCGCTTGACCATCGACGATGCGATGGTGATCGACAACGATGGCTTGCACGCGTTCATCGCCCGTGAGGGATCCGTCCGACTGGCGGCGGGTCGCCATCCGTTCGTCATCGAGTGGTTCGATGCGGGCGGAGCGGACCGGCTCGATCTGGAGTGGGCCGCCCCGAAGCGACGGTTCGAGCCGATTCCCACCAGCGCGATCGCCAGCAGTGCGGACCACGATCACTCGACGACCTCCGGCTGGAAGCAGATTCAGATCGACCGACGCATGCTCGACCATCTCGACGAGCAGGAGCGAATCGAGAAGGCGATCGATGATGGCGTGGCCTTCCTCCTCCGAGAGCTCGATCGAGAGCCGATCGGGGCGGAGGGACAGAACGCCGAGGGACAGCTCGCGCTCGAGATCTACGCGCTGATCGTCGCGGGGGTCAGCGTCGACGACCCGAGGGTGGACGCTGGCTTCGAGTATCTGAAGAAGAACCTCCTCGGTGGCTCCGGGCAGCGCAACACGTATGCGCTCTCCTGCGCGATCTTCGCCTACGATGCGGCCATTGCGCAGCTCGAGTACGACGTGTTGATCCTCTCGCCGCCGAAGGCGCGCGACAAGGTCATCGACAATCCGGCGATCGGCAAGCAGTACCGGAAGTGGCTGAAGTCGGCGATCGACCTCCTGTTGAGGAATCAGCGGAAGTCGGGCGGCTTCCGCTACACGAAGAACGACAAGGACGAGGACAACTCGTGCTCGCAGTTCGCCGCACTCGCGTTCGGTGTCGCGGAGAAGCGAGGCGAGCGGATTCCGGTCGAGTCGTGGACCAAGCTCGCGAACTACTTCCTCGGTCAGCAGATGACCGAAGGGCGCGAGACGCCGCTTCGCCTGACGCCGTACGGACCGGGGGAATCGCATCGCGGGGGGCTCACGCTCGTCAGCGGCGAAGAGGGTACGGACGACGAGCCGGGGAAGTCGGACCGAGGCGACGGCAAGAAGACCGGCGTCGCGGAGAAACCGAAGGAGTGGGACCCGATCATTGGAACCGAGGGGCGAACGTTGCTCGTCCGGGGCTGGGGCTATCAAGAGCCGTCCCACCCGACCTGGAACATGAGTTGTTCCGGTGTCTCGAGTCTCCTGCTGGTCCGGAAGTACGCCAGGTCCGTGTTCGACGAGGCAACGCGGGTGAAGCTCTCCGCGGCGATTCGCGACGGGTTCGGGTGGCTGATGGAGCGTTGGACTCCCACGTCGAGCTACTACGGGATCTACAGCATCGAGAAGGTCGCGGACATTGGTGGCGTGAAGCTGTTCGCCGATCGCGACTGGTACGAGGAGGTCTCCGACTACCTCGTTCACCAACAGCTCAAGGGAGGGGAGTGGCCCGATGGAAGGAGCCACGGGGAGAACCCGCGCGTCACGACCTCGTTCGCGCTCTTGGTGTTGAACCGAGCGACGATGCTGCTCACGGCGAATCCCGCCGAGCGCGTCATTATCACCGGCGGGACCAGCGAGGAGCGACGGGCACTCGGCCGCGAGTGGGTCTACATCCAGGATCTCGACACCTGCCTCCATGTGCCACAGCTCTTCCGCACGATCCGCATGAGGCCGCAGCGGCGCCTGATCGAGTTCCTCGAAACAGTGGTCCGGAGTTACGAGGAGGAGTACCGCCACGAACTCGTCGAAGGGCTGCTGGAGATCCGCCGACTCGTGGACAGCAAGGCGGTTCGGAAGCTCGTCGGAGAAGCGCTCGCGGAAATCGTCGGTCACGAGTGCGATTCGGATGACGACTACCGGCAGTGGCGCGATCACGTCGTGCGGGCCATCGCCATCGCCGAGGGTCGCGAGAGCGCTTCACAGCTCGGGGAAGAGGGTGACGAAGACGGGGCGCCCCCGGTGGAGGAGGCGGACATCGAGCATGAGATCCTGGAGCTGTACCGCGCTGCTGCCGGGAGTCTCGCGTTGAAACGGCACGTCATCCAGGCGGCCCTCCGCCGCAACCTACGAGCTTTGACGCCCCTGTTGATCGACGATCTCGACGATGCGAGTTCGGATCTCCGGGCGCGGGTCTACCGCGCGATCCGGGTCCTGAACGGGGACGGCGTTCCGCCGTTCGACGGCCACGAGGAGCCCGAGGCACGCGCGCGGAGGATCGCGGCGATACGAGAGTGGTGGAGCCGCGTCGCTTCGGGTTCCTGAGCTCGGATCAGGAAGACTGGGGGGCGGAGGCGAGCAGGGCGATCATGGTCGCTCGCTCGATCGGTTTCGTCAGGTACTCGTCGCAGCCGACCTCGAGGCACTTGTCCCGATCGGTCGACATCGCGTTCGCCGTCAGCGCGCAGATGAACCCCTCGTAGCCACGGCTGCGGAGCTCGGTCGTGGCGGCGTAGCCGTCCATGATGGGCATCTGCATGTCCATCAAGATCGCATCGAACGGCTCGGTCATCGCGCGCTCCACCGCCTCCTGTCCGTCGGATACCACGGTGACCACCGCGCCAGCTCGCTGCAGGATGACGGAGATCAGACGCTGGTTGTCCGGACCATCCTCCGCGACCAGCACCCGGACGCCGTTCAACTCCGCCTCCGGTGTGCGCTCGTTCGCCTGCTTCCTTCCGGCGATCGCGGCCTCCGGATCGACGACCATGGGGATCCCGTGGAGCCGACCGGTCGAGACCTCGAACCGGAATGTCGTTCCGACCCCGACCTCGCTCGCCTCGATCCAGAGATCGCCACCGAGCAGCCGGGTCAGACGCCGGCTGATGGCGAGCCCGAGGCCGGTCCCCCCGAACTGACGGCTCGTCGACGACTCGGCCTGTGAGAACGGAGTGAACAGCCGGTTCACGATTTCGGGAGGGATACCGATCCCGCTGTCGATCACGTCGACCTGCAGCTTCGGAGCATCGGTCGCCATGTCGGTCACCCGGTGCACGACGCGAACGCCGCCGCTGGCGGTGAACTTCACCGCATTGCTCAGCAGGTTCAGGAGTACCTGACGGAGACGGGTCGGGTCGCTCTGGATCGAGAGCGGCACCGGGGTCTCGAAGCTGACGTCGAGACGGAGCCCCTTCTCCGCGGCCAGTGCGCTCACGATGGACCGAGCCTCGTTGACGAGCTCCAGCGGAGAGCACGGGACGGTCTCGACCAGCATGCGGCCCGCTTCGATCTTGGAGAGGTCGAGCAGGTCGTTGATCAGCTGGAGCAAGTACTGGCCGTTGCGCCGAATGGTCTGGAGCTGGTCGCGACTCTGGCTGTCCATCGCGTCGAAGGCGAGGATCTCCGCGAACCCGAGGATCGCGGTGAGCGGTGTCCGGATCTCGTGGCTGGCGTTGGCGAGGAACTCGGCCTTGGCCGCGCTCGCCTGCTCCGCTTGCCGCTTCGCTTCGAGGAGCTGCCGCTCCCGCATGCGCTCCTGGGTGACGTCTCGAATGGCGCCGGAGATCGCCACGACGGATTTCCCGTTCGTCGAGTACCGTCGCTCGGCATCGATCGACACGTCGATCGCCTGGTTCCGGTCACCGACGAGACGACAACCGACCTCCAGCGACCTCGACTGTCCGGAGACCAGGAAGTCGAGCTGCTCGCGGACCCGGTCGCGATCCTCCTCGTGAACGTAGGCGAGCAGCGGTCGTGACAAGGCCTCGGGGGCATCGAGTCCGGTGATCCGTGTCCACGCGGGGGACACGAAGGTGAAGTTCCCGCGCAGATCGATCTCGAAGATGGCATCGCGTGACGCGAGGATCAGCCCGAGCAGCTGGGCATCGCGCTCGGTGTCGCGGATCGCATCGCGGGGAAGGTCGGAGGGAGTCATCGGCTCGTCACCGCTTCCAGCGCGCTGCGCACGTCCTCCAACACCTCCTCGACGTGGGGACCGATTCGCTCGGCGAGTTCGGGGTGGAGACGGTACAGGCGGTCCAGGTCGGCCGCAGGGTCGGCGCGATGCACGAATCCCGGGAAGTGGAGCTGCGCCAGCGAGGACGCGACCGCCAACGTCCAGCACTCGGGACGGGATGGCGTGTCGCTCTCCCACGCCCCCACGAGCGCGCAGATCTCGGGAGAGAATCGCCACCGCTCCACGATGTGCTCGGCGAGATCGGCGTGATCGAACCCGACGCGCTCGCGCTCGATGTCGGACCAGTTCATGGTGGGCGTCGCTTCGAGGATCCATTGATCGATGTCGAGCTCGGGCGCGACGATGAAGGCGATCATGCCGACGGCGTGCAGCAGGCCAGCGGTCGAAGCCTCGGTCTCGAGATCCGGACAGCAGATCTTCGCGAGTCGTCGCGCCAACTGTCCGGTGGCCAGTCCGTAGCGCCAGCAGTTGCGAACCGCGGGGGCGTCGGTCGCGTCCATTTCGCGGGCGAGCGCCGCGCTGAGGCAGAGCGAGCTCAGGTTGCGGAGACCGAGGAGGATGCACGCATCCTTCACATCCACGATCCTGCGCCGCAGGGAATACAACGCCGAGTTGACCAGACGGAGCACCGCGCTCGACAAACCCGGGTCGGTGACGATCAGCTTCGCGAAGTCCGCCGTCGACGCGCTGGAGTCTTGGATCAAGCTGAGCACCCGCTGGGTGCTCTCCTTCAAGGTCGGGATCTGGACCCCGTCGAGAATCTCGTCGCGCGTCGGTGACACCGAGGCAGCCCTTTCTCGCGGTCCTGGCCGGGGACCGACGCTTCGTATATCGGCGAAGTGGAGTGCTCGCGCTCCTCCGGGGAATCACGTACGGAGGGCCCACGGGGCGCGAGCAGGGGGGCTCGGTACGGTGGTGCGGTACGGCGGTGCGGTACGGCCGCGCCGCCCTGCGGGTCCCGACGCGCACGGTGTCCAGCACTCGGACGAGGGTGTCCACCACGATGACGAAGAGCTCGTCCCGAGTTCCGGGAACGAGCTCTCGACACGTTTCGGGCTGGAGGCGGGGCGGCGCGCGTCGATCCCGCGCGCGGCGTCGGCGGAGGTGCCCGCCGGCTTCAGCGAGGACGGAGTTGGATCCGCTGTTGTCCGAGATCGATCGAGTCCACGACGGCCTCCACCAGGGAGCCACGCCGGATCGCCGAGCCCACCCCGTCGAAGTGGTCGCGCGGCAACCACCCCTTGACCTGCTCATCGAGCAGGACCGTGCAGCCGTCGTTGCGCACTTCCTGCACCATGCCCATGACCTTCTCCCCCGCTTCGAACTCCCCGACCAGGTCGCTGAACGTGGTCGGAGATTCATCCTCGCGGGGAATGGCGAGCCCGACGCGACCGCGCTCCGGGTCGACATCGAGGATCTCGACCTTCACGAATCCGCCGACCTCGATCTTCTGCGGCGTGTCGCTCTCCTGGAGGTGACGGCGGATCCGCGTGTCGTGCAGCAGTCCGTCGACGCCCCCGACATCGATGAAGGCTCCGTGCTGGTTCATCCGGACGACCTTGCCCTCGAGCACCTGTCCCCGCTCGAGACGAGACATGGCCTCCCGCTTCTGGCGCTGCTCGCGTCGTTCGAGTCGATCGCGCAACGTCAGCATGATCTCCCCGCGCTTCGCATCGACGCCTCGGACCTCGGCGGCGACGCGGCGACGCTGGAACTCCACGGGTACCGTCTCGAGACCTCGGGCGATCTGCGCGATGGGGAGGAAGCCCCGGACGCCTCCGAGGTCGACCGCGAGACCCCCGCGGTTCATCTCGATCACGTTCCCGACGACGACTCGGCCCTTGGGCGCCGTCTTGGGGTCGACCTGCTCGATCGGGGAGGCGGCGGTCAGATGGACGACCCCGCCTCGTGGATCGCTCACGAGGTAGGTCAGCGAGATCGTGTCGCCGACACTCGGGGGCGTTTCGAACTCACGGACCTCTGCGACACCGGGGCCACCGCCGGGGAGCTCCACCCTGACTTCGTCCGGAAGCACTTCGGAGACGGTCGCCTGGACCGTATCGCCCGGCCCAGTAGGGGCTTCGGCTCGGTTTCCCCGGTGAACGACGATGGGTCTGGCCTTGGGCTGCATGGTCTCGGGTCCTCACTAGTGTGCTCACACTGGAAGTCTTGGGGTGAAACGCCGAGGAATCGGCGGCTTCGGCGCGGCGACTCGAGTCGTTTCGCCCACAACTCCTGTGTCCGAACGCTCGAAGGGGAAGATCCGTAGCCGCGGTCGCCGGGGGTCGAACCTGGGATTCTAGTGGTCGGGCAGGGAAGTTCGTAGCCGAAACGCCGACCGAGACGACGCCGACCTGGAAGGATCGACCCGCATCATCGGGCCGCGCGGCACCGTCGAGGACGGCACGGGCGATCGGGGACCGGCGGAGTCTCCGCGTGGACGCGCTGGCAGTCCGTCGAGAAAACTGCTCTCCCTCGGAATGAGTTTCTCAACGGGCTGCTGGCCCCCGACCGATCTACAGATAAGCTGAACGCATCTCTCACCAGGACCCGATTCGCCTGGTTCCGGAGCCAAGGCTCGATTCGTTCGTGCTCCGGAGACCCCTTGTTCAGGGAGGACTTCCCCATGATCCGCTGTTTCCCGCGTGCGCTGCCCAGGGTGGCGCTCGCCGCACTCTGTCTCATCCCCTTCGCTGGGGATGGTGCCAACGCGTGCGATCCCGTTCCCACTGCGGTCGACTCGCTGCGCGAGCAGGAGATGAAGCTGCGGGAGCAGTTGACCCAGATCCAGAAGAGACTCGACGAGTTGCAGGCTCGCCTCGGGGACGTGCGTCGACGCGCGCCGATGGCACGCGCCGCGGGGGGCATGGTTCTCGGAGTGCCGGCGCGACCCGCCGCCCCGCCCGCGCCGCGACCCGCATGGATCGAGCTGAAGGCGCAACCCGACAGCAAGTCGGGAGGCGTGGCCACGTGGAGCGTCACGCCGGTGCCGATCGAAGCGCGAGGGATCGATCTCCGTCACTCCAGAGCCGACGCCCTGACCAAGAAGATGGTGCGCCGGATCCTGCGCGTCGAGCACCAGCAGCCGATCATCTTCCTCGACTTCCTCGGCGACGAGGCGACCGAGCAGCGAGTGCTTCGCGCGATCCGTGGTGCGATGGGTGCACCCCATCCGCTGCCGGCTCACCCTGCGCCGCCTCCGGGTATCCACCTCCAGTGGGAAGGGGACCCGACCACGCTCCTGCCGACCGATGCGGCGGGTGGCGTGGCCATCCTGGCGGCCGACGGTCTGCAGGGCCTCGTCGCCGGCCAACCGGGCCCGGTCCTTCAGGCCACCGGCGAAGTGATCGTCGAGATCGATGGCGATGCGGCGACGCTCTCCGGCGATGAGATCGTCATTCGGTCGATGGACGTCGGCGGGGACGGCGCCTGTCGCGCGGTGATCACGTGTGACTCGCTCCAGGCCTGCGACGCTCCGAAGCTCGACGCGGTTCTGAAGAGCCTCGAGACGGCGTGCTCGACGGAGGCGTCGTGCGCTTCGACCACGGCGTGTGGGAGCGCACCCGTTCTGGCGCCGAAGTCCTGCGGAACGGCCGCGCCCTGCGGAGGCGCGACGACCTGCGAGACCACGGTGAAGGTCGAGGCGTGCGCGAAGGAGTGCGGGACATCGTGCGAGAGCACGAAGTGCGAGTCGAGCTGCACGAAGGAAGCGGCCCCGGCGAAGCAGGCCGCGCCGAGCGTCGAAGTCTTCTTCTGAGGAGCGCGCTCCTCGGACCAACCGAGGAACCCGCGACGACGCATGCGCACGTCGAACGACGGAGTCTCGCCCCCCGGCGAGGCTCCGTCGTTCGTCATCGTGACTCGGCGACGCGACGGTTCGGACCCGGATCCGACCCCACGTGCGAGTCACCGCCTCGCGATCCCGGAGATCTCAGTGGAACGGGATGCGGACGACGTACTCCGGCTCTTCATCGGGCCACAACGGACCGAGGGTTCCGGGAGGCAGCGGGCCGTCGCGATGACCCGCGTTCGTCCACTCGCGGAGCTGGGCGATGTCCGATTCCATCGCGGCGATCAGCGATCGCTGCGCCGCGCGCTGATCGGAGTTGTTGCCGTACCCGAAGGACTCCACCGCGTACTCTGCGGCCTGCGCTGCGTGCGTGATCGAGAGATCCCCGTAGCCGACGGCCGTCAGGGCGTAGGTCGCGCAGGCGACCGTGCTCGCGACGCACGCCGCCTGCGGCACTCCCGCCTTGGACGCGGCTTTCACCGCACTCATCGCGTTGAACGCGAAGGTCGAGGTCGTGCGTTCCTTGCCGGTCGTGATCTCCTCGACGGTCTCGATCGCGCCGTCGAGCAACTGGTAGAGGCGCTGGGGCGCGTCGGGCCAGGCGGTGAGGAAGAGCGGTTGGACTCGTCGAGCACAGCGGACCACGAACTCGAGTGTCGGGAGCTCGCCGAACCCCTCGAGGAGAACGCGCCAATCGGGAATGGGCATGGGAGATGTCCCTTCCCCGAAGAGTAGCATCTCACTCCGGGGCGGGACGAAGGGCCGGTTCGGCGGGGCGG
>JAGQRC010001031.1 GCA_020425835.1 Planctomycetota bacterium
ACCATCAACTGCTCGACGATGCTCTGGTTGAGCTTGCCCGCCGGTTGGAACTGGCGCGCCCGGTAGAAGATCAGTCGCGGGTCCGCGCCGAGTTGGCCGCCGACCCCTCGAGCGATCTGGTCGCACGTGGCGAACCGCTTGTCCGCTTCGCGCAGCCACTGCGGCTCCTGCAAGAGGATACCCTCGCGCAGGTAGCTCAAACCGATTCCGAGCTCGATCTCGTAGCGGTCCTTCTGGTCGTCGACCTTCGATCGTCCATCGGCATCGACCGGCAAGAGTTCGGCGGCCGCGTGGAAGTGCTGCCGCGCGTCGCGGTAATGACCGGTCGCCGTGTCGATCGACCGCTTGCGTCGCTCGAGCTTCTGCGGGGTGAGGTCCTCCCCGAGGAAGACCGGCTCCGACAGGATGCCCAGGTAGGTCAGCGTTCGCGCCAGGGTCAGGTGGAACTCGAGCTGTTCGAGCTTGCTGCCCTCCGACAGTTTGCCGATGCCCCGCAGGACCCGTTGCGCTTGCTCCGGGTCTCCCGCCGCGAGGTCCTTCTGCGCCTCCTGGACTTGCGAGAGGTAGACGGGACCGGGCGCCCCACAGGAGGAGACGGCGATCGCGAGCGCCAATGCCGACGCTCCCCGCCACGGACTGAGCGAACGTTTCATGTTCCAGGAGCTCCTTCGGGTCAACGATTCACGATCAGTTGCTGAACAGGATGCGCAGGGTCTGCGCGGGATCGGGCGTGTCGGTCTGGTACCGCACGACGTCCATCGACAGCGAACCGCCGTTCAGGACCTTGTCGACGTCGAGGTCGTCGTCCGAGTCGGGGGCCGCGAAGTAGAGGACGCCGACCACGCCCTCGCGAGCGGGATCCGTCTTCCGGATCAACCGCTGGGAGCGGAGCTGCTTCTTGATGAAGTCCTCCTCCATCCGACCGTTCGCGCCGGCGATGACCGGATGGGAGATGAAGATCGGGAAGATGAACAGGTAACCTGGGAGGGCACGGAAGTGAGAGAAGCGGCAGCGCTCGTAGGCATCGCGAGCCGAGATCTGACGCAGCTCGGTTCCGTCCGCGTACGAGAGATGGACGGTGCGCGGATCGATTTCGTAGTCCGCCTCGTCATCGGTGGAGCGCAGGTAGACGTGGACCGGGAGGACTCCGCACGACAGGAGATCCCGGTCGAAGTAGGTCCGCACCTCGACGTCGTCTCGAGGCACTTCGGCACCGACGCTGAACTCGCCGAAGAGACGGGAGTTCGGGAGGTTGCGGACCTCCGGCGGATCCTTGGGGCGGTACGAGGCGCAGCCGGCCGTCGTCAACCCGAGGAGCGAGATCAGGGCAAGTCCTACGAAACGAGTCATCGAGTTCTCCCAGATTCGTTGCACGGTCCGTTCGTCCGCCATAGAGTCCCGCGCTCGCTGGAAGCGCGCTCCCGTTTCGTCACCCCCGTGTCCGACGCTCCCGTCAGGCGTTCGCCGGACGAGGCGCAAGCGTCGGTCGATGGGGCGCCGATCCGGGCCTCTTCGAAGGGTACCCCGATACGGAGAACCGTCGAAGAGAACGCCGGCGACGCGACGACGAAGGTCATCCCGAGTGTTCTTCGGTACGGGTGGGTGAGGTCTCCAGTGCAGCGACGGACCGTTGGTCTGCAGCGTCGCGGCAGTCCGCGTCGCCTCCGTTCGGGCGGCCGGTTCGGCGGGCTGCGGGGG
>JAGQRC010001032.1 GCA_020425835.1 Planctomycetota bacterium
GCCCCGCCGGGTCGCCGTCCTCACCGGGGGAGGAGACGCCCCGGGGCTGAACGCCGTTGTTCGCGCGGTTGCGAAGTCCGCGATCAACAAGGGATGGGAGGTTTTCGGGGTCGAGGACGGCTTCGAGGGCTTCTTCACCCGCAACGGCATCCGGACCCTGAGCAAGGACGACGTCCGCGGCATCCTCCAGACGGGCGGTTCGATCCTCCGCTGCAGCAATCGCGGCGACCCGTTCCGTTTCCCGAAGCAGACCGACAGCGGCTGGGTCCGCGAGGACCGATCGGGCGAGGTCATCGAGAAGTGCCAGACTCTCGGACTGGACGGCCTTGTCGTGATCGGCGGCGACGGCTCCCTCGGGATCGCCTATCGGCTGTTCGAGAAGGGGCTCCCGGTGGTCGGCATCCCGAAGACGATCGACAACGACGTGCCCGGGACCGACGTGACGTTCGGCTTCAACACGGCCTGCCAGACCGCGATGGAGGCGATCGACAGGCTCCACACCACGGCCGCCAGCCACCAGCGGGTCATGGTGATCGAGGTCATGGGAAGGGATGCGGGCTGGATCGCGCTCAAGGCCGGGGTGTCCGGGGGAGGCGACGTCATCCTGATTCCCGAGATCCCGTTCGAGCCGGAAGAGGTGGTCAAGAAGATCGCCGCCCGCGAGGCGCGCGGCGCGCGGTTCTCGCTGGTCGTGGTCGCGGAGGGCGCCACCCCGAGGAGCGGCGAGAAGACGGTGGCCGTCACCGCCGAGGACAGTCCGACCGGATTCGAGCGCCTCGGCGGCATCGGAGAGCGCGTGGCGCGTCTCCTCGAGACCCGTCTGAAGGTGGAGTGCCGTGTCACCGTGCTCGGACACGTCCAGCGGGGAGGAAGCCCCACCACGCGGGACCGCATGCTGGGCACTCGCTTCGGCGTGGGGGCCGTCGACCTCATCGAGCAGGGACGGTTCGGCCACATGGTGGCGCTGCACAACGAATCGATCACGAGCGTCGCGTTGAAGGACGTCGTCGGGAAGTCGAAGCTCGTCAAGCCGGATGGCCAGGAGGTGCGCGCGGCAGAGGCGATCGGCGTCGGGTTCGGGCGCTAGCCCGGGTTCGCGTTCCGAAACCGCTTACCACGGATCTCGGGGGGGCCCTTGAAGAAGATCGGCGAGAACATTCGCTTCTACCGGAATCTGCGGGGTCTGACCCAGACCGCGCTGGCGAAGCAGGTCGAGGTGGCTCCGGCCTACATCAGTCAGATCGAGGCGAATCAGCGTGTTCCGAGCCTCAAGGTCACGCGGAGGATCGCGTCCGTCCTCGGGATCGAGGCCAGCGTTCTCGTACGCGAGGCGGAGGCGCGGGGGCGAAGCGGTCGCCTGTCCGCTTCGGAGAAGCTCGACATGCTCCGCACGCTGATCGTCGCGGTCGAGGCCGAGACCCGCGAGGAGCGCGCCGCGTCCGAAACGCCGACTCTCGAGGCCCGCGGGTTCGTGGCCACGGAACTCTACAGCGAGCCGGCTTTCTGTCTCGTCCTGCGGGAGTTCACGGCCAGCTCGACCTTCGGGCGTGAGGTCGACGACCTGGAAGTCGAGTCCCACACCGTACTCGACGGCCGCGTGCGGCTGGGAGACGGAGAAGGCGACGCTCCGATCGGAGCGGCGTTCGTGCTCGGTCCGGACACGCTCGAGCGTCCGGTCGGAACGCGCGGGGCTCGC
>JAGQRC010001033.1 GCA_020425835.1 Planctomycetota bacterium
CCGCCTCGGTCGGGCGAACGTCGTCGGCTTCGCCATCGAGGCCGGCGGCCGGACCTCGCATACCTCGATCATCGCCCGGTCGCTCGGAATCCCCGCGGTGACGGCGCTACCGGAGATCACCGATCTGGTGACCGACGAGGATCCGCTGATCGTCGACGGACGCTCGGGCACGGTCATCCTCCATCCGACGCCGGAAGTGTTGGCGAGGTACATCGTCGAGCGCGCGGACCTGGAAGCGACCGAGATCGAGGTCCCGGACGACTCCGGCGAGCCCGCGCGGACCGCGGACGGTGTCGAGATCGAGCTGCAGGCCAACATCGACCTCCCAGAGGAGATGCCTCAGATCGCGCGCTACGGTGCCCGGGGCATCGGTCTCTACCGGAGCGAGTTCCTGTACATGGAGACCGATCCGCACCTTCCCACCGAGGAGGACCACGCGCGGATCTACAGGCAGTTGGTCGAGGCGGCGAGCCCCCATCCGGCGACGATCCGGACCTACGACCTCGGAGGACGGAAGCTCGCGCGCGAGATGATGGAGAGCGAAGAGGACAATCCGGTCCTGGGCTTGCGGGGAATCCGTCTGACCCTCGCCCGCCCCCACATCTTCCGGACCCAGCTGCGTGGGCTCCTGCGGGCCGGCACCGGCGGCCAGCTCTGGATCATGGCGCCGATGGTCTCGCGCGTCGAAGAGGTCCGGGCTTTGAGGTCGACCCTCGAGGAGGTCGCCGCCGAGCTCGATCGGGAGGGCGTGGAACGCTCTCGGAATCACAAGCTCGGGATCATGATCGAGGTGCCGGCCGCGGCCCTTGCGGCCGACCTCCTGGCACGCGAGTGCGATTTCTTCTCGATCGGCACCAACGATCTCATCCAGTACACCCTCGCCGTCGACCGGACCAACGAAGAGGTCGCGGACCTCTACCAGCCGCTCCATCCGGCGATTCTGCGCATGCTACGCTCCACCATCGCCAGCGCCCGGGAGGCCGGGATCCCGGTCAGCCTGTGCGGCGAGATGGCGTCGGACGTCGCCTGCGTTCCGATCCTGATCGGTCTCGGCCTGCGCCGGTTCTCGATCCACCCGAGGTCGGTCCCGAGGCTACGCGAGATGATCCGTCGCATGGACACCCGTCGGTTGGAGGCGTTGGCGGACGAGTGTTGCCGGATGGCATCGGCCGACGAGATCGAGGCGCGTCTGGCTGCCGAGAGCTGGGAGGCGGGAGACCCCCCGCAGGAGACGGCATGAGACAGCCCGTTCGACGCGTCGAGAAGCCGTGGGGGCACGAGCTGATCGTCGCTCACACCGACCGTTACGTCGGAAAGATCCTCCACATCGAGCCGGGTCACGCGCTCTCGCTGCAGTACCACGAGCGCAAGGACGAGACCTTCTTCGTGGCGCGCGGCGCCATCGAGCTCCAGGTGGAAGAGGAGGGCGAGCTTCTCTCGCAGCTGCTCCGCGAAGGGGAGTCCTACCACGTCGCCCCCGATACGCGGCACCGGATGATCGCCGGCGAGTCGGGATGCGACCTGTTCGAGGTCTCGACGCCGGAGCTGGACGACGTCGTTCGGCTCGAGGACCGGTATGGTCGAACCTGACGCTGGAGAACGGGCCGCTCGCGCGCTCGGCGCGCTGACGCTCCTCGCTTGCCTCGGGTGGCTCGGATGCTCCTCGTCTCCAGGGGGAGGACCGGAGGCATTGC
>JAGQRC010001034.1 GCA_020425835.1 Planctomycetota bacterium
TCGGAGGGCGGCTGGGCCGTGGCGACCAGTGGATGTCCTGGATACACCTCGACGACCTGATCCGCGCCGCACTGTTCATCGGCAGCGGCGACCATCTCGAGAGTGGGCCGTGGAACGGCGTCGCGCCGCACCCGGTGACGAATGCCGAGTTCACCCAGGGATTGGCCCGAGCGGTTCACCGGCCGGCGTGGTTCGCCGTGCCGCGCTTCGGCCTTCGAATCGCTTTGGGGGAGATGGCCGAGTTCCTCGTCGCCTCGACGAGGCTCGAGCCGAAGGCGCTTCGCGAGGCGGGCTTCGAGTTCGAGCATCCACGGCTCGCCGAGGCGCTCGACGACCTCCTCGCCGGTGAGCGCCGTCCTACTTCGAGGACTTCGCGCGCTTGAACTCCGCCGCGCGGCGCGCCTTCCGGCGGCGTTGGTTGGCGGGGCGCTTTCCGTGGTTGGCCTTCTTCACGCTCCTGCGATTGCGATTCATCGGAGTCTTCCGTTCTCGTGCGATTCGGGGGACGACGGCAGGACCAGCGTACGAAGGGGCCGGTCGTTCGCGAACGCGGAACTGTAACGCAACCGCCACGGGATGGGAATCCCCCGTTTCGCGGGCGAACGCCGGATCGCCCGGGTCGGAAGTCGAGGGGCAGTATCCAGTTCCGGAGGCGCGCGTGGCGCCGCCCGAGACGGCGGCGGATACTCCAACGGGGGGCCTCTATCCGTAACTTCTCCATCTCGAGGGAGTGCCCGTTGATTCCGCACTATCAGGACCTGCCGGTGTTCGACGAGGAGACGGCGCTCGGTCTCTTCGAGCACGATCGCGAGTTGCTCGACGAGGTCGTCGCGCTGTTCCGATCCAGCGCGCGCCGGCTCCTGGCAGAGATCGAGGAGTTCGACGCTGCTGGACCAGAGCAGCGTGAGGAACTCGTTCGGAGCGCCCACTCCCTCAAGGGGGCCGCAGCGAACGTCGCCGCCGAGCGCATTCGTTGTCTCGCCGCAGCACTCGAGAAGGCCGGCCGACAGTCCCTCGGGATCCCGGCGGCGGTCGACTTCACCGCGTTCATCGAGAGCCTCCGGACCGAGATCTCCGTGTTCGACTCGCAGTTCGAGTGCGCCTGACACGTCGACCCTGAAGTCGGGAGTGCGGAACGTCGCGCCCCCGGTCGAAGCGGCCGTCCCCGCTCGCGAACTCGTCGGCTCCGCAAGGGTTGAGAATTCTCGGAGCCGACGCACAATCGGCCTCCGCACGCCGGGAATCGGTCCGGCGTCCGGAGGAGTCACGGATGTCGGAGCCCGGATCGGAAGCCAGCCCCGTCAGTGAGACACCGGACCCGGTTCCGCCGGCGCGGGTCGCGGGCCCACCGCCACCGCCGAAGGAGCGTCAGCACGCGTTCAACGCGCTGACCGATCGGTTTCCCGCCGCCAATCTCAACACACTCGTGCACTTCTATCGCGGCGAGCTCGGTCGAGCCGTGGCCTGGCGCCAGAAGATGGACATGACCACGCACTGGTCGATCATCACGGTGACGGCGCTGCTCTCGGTCTGCTTCACGAACTCGGACTCCTCCCACATCATCATGATCTTCGCCTCGGCGCTGGTGTTCCTCCTCAAACCGATAGACATCGTGAAGCGCAAATTCGCGGCGACCGAGCGACTCCACGCACCGCATGACCTCCATAAGCCAGCCGCGAGCCTCCTCGCCT
>JAGQRC010001035.1 GCA_020425835.1 Planctomycetota bacterium
GATCCCGCCCGGATCACCGAAGACCAGCCACCGCACCACGCCCACGCCGATCAACGCGAAGCCGACCCACTCCCCCACCGTCGCCGCGACGATCGTCGCGCGAACGAGATCTCCGGAGCGATGCCACAGCCACGCGCGCACGATTCGGCCTCCATCCATCGGGTAGCCCGGGAGCAGGTTGAACACTCCGAGCATTCCGTTCGCGACCATCCCACCGACCACCGGGGTGATGATCATGTGTCCGGCCGACGTGTCCGGTAGGACCAACGCGGCCGCAACCGCGGCGACCGCCAGGAGCGCGGCAATGCCGAGACTGACCGCGGGTCCGGCAACGGCGATCCAGAACTCCTCCGCGGGGCGTGCCGGCTCTCGCATGATCTGTGCGACACCTCCGAACAGGTGGAGATTGATCGTGCGGGTCTCGATCCCGAACCGTCGAGCCACGAGCGCGTGCCCGAGCTCGTGGAGCAGGATCGAGCCGAAGACGACGACCACCATGACGGCGGCGATCGAGGCGTTCGCGATGAAGCCGAACTCCAGCCCGCGGCCGATCCCGAGCGCGAGCAACACGGCGATCGGGATCAACGATGGATTGATGGTGACGGGGATCCGAAACAGGCGGCCGAGAGGTAGGCCGTCTCGCATGATCGAGTGCACGAGGCTCAAGAGGGTGACCGCTCATTCCGCAGACGTTGGCCGATGACGGTGGCGATCTCTTCGAGGAGCGCCACCTCATCCGGCGTGTACTGATGGGGAACCGGCTTCCCGACTCCGAAGGTTCCGAGCAACTCGTCCTCGACGAGGATCGGGAGCGCGATCGATCCCTCCATTCTCGTCAGCTTCGCTCCAGGTTTGGCCTGCCCAGACTCGTCGGTCTGCAGGTTGCACACCTGAACGGGTTCTCGTCGGGCGGCGGCCAGCCCCGCCATCCCCTTCCCGACCGGGATCGCGCCGACCGTCGGGAGCAGCACTTCGGGAAGACCGCTCTGGGCGACGAGCTCGAGGAGATCATCTGGCCGACGGTGGCGATGCAGCGTGGAGACTCCGGCCTCGAAGTGCACCATGGCCAACCTCAGGACTTCGTCCCAGTCGCCCTGCTGCGCAGCCTCGCGCACCGCCTGGATCAAGGCTTCCCGAGGATTCACGTCCACACTCCATTTCGTGCCTCCCGCCGGCATCTCACCGGGGCGGGGCGGCATGATAGCTCGCGCTGTGGCGCGCGCAGGCCCTTGGTTCCCGCGGCCGATCGTCGATGCGGGCCGGAGGGGAAACCTCGACGTAAGTTCCCCGAGCGCAGCCCACAACGACCTCGCGTCGTCGGGGGACGCCGGGCCGACCTCGGCTCATGCGGTATCATCGGTCAGAGAGGTCCGGTGCTGCAAGGAGGCTGAGTTGCTTCGGCGTCACTCTCCCGACGAGATCTTCGACGTCATCGCGGACAACGATGGCTTGTTCCTGCTGAACTTCAGCCTGCCGTCGATCAGCATCTGCGCCACGCTCCGCTCGGATCTCGAGCGTCTGTCCGACACCTTCGAGTCCCAGATCGAGATCGGGGAGGTCCAGCTCGCTCCGCAGACCGATCTGATCATGGAGTTCGGTCTGACCTCGATCCCGACCCTGCTGCTGTTCCAGGGGCCCAACGAGATCGAACGCGTCGAGCAGTTCTGGACCTTCGACGCCCTCGAGGAGTA
>JAGQRC010001036.1 GCA_020425835.1 Planctomycetota bacterium
CTCGTTCTCGCTCCCGGACCCGAACGCGACGGGGGCCGCGCCCACCGAGATCGGTGCGGCGCTCCGACTCGTCGTCGATCGCATCGCCCCGACCGCACTCCAACCCTGGCTCGAGTCGAGCGGGATTGCGGTGGAAGAGCCGCAGCAGCTCCGAGGGAAACTCCGAGCGACACTGACGCAGTCTCCGGGACGCATCCACGCCGATCTCGACATCGAAGAGGTGCGTCTCATCGACGCCTCCATCGCGGAATCGGACGACGCGAGCGCCGCGCTGCCGAGTGTGTCGCTGGGCCGCTTCGGTCTCGACGGGGTCACGATCGACAGCGATCACGCCGCGATCACCATCGATCGCGTGGAGATCGCCGCGCCCACCGTGGCCGCCGCTCGGGACGCCGACGGAACCTTCCACTTCGCCGGTGTCGCCTTCGCCCCGCCCGCGTCCCCGACCAAGTCCGACGACGACCTCCCGGCCGCGACCGAGCCCGCGGGACCGCCGAGCGTCGAGGCCTCGGATGACGCGGGTACGACCGGCTCGCCGTGGACGGTTCACGTCGACGAAGTGCGTTGGCACGACACCCGAGTCGTGTTCGACGACGTGAGCCCGTCGGGGCCTCAACGGATCGAGCTCGCCGACCTCCGACTCGAGATCGATGATCTCGCCCACCCGATTCCCGCTGACCGTCCGATCGCGATGCGCTTCGACACGCGGATTCCCGGCCTCTGGGAGAGTGGTCGGGTCGAGGGCACCGTTCGCTCGAACGAGGATCGATGGGTCGCCGAGCTGCAGGGAACGATGTCGGCGATCGAGTCGGCGCTGCTGGTGCCGTACATCGGCGAGTCCGAGTGGTCTCTCTCGAACGGGTACGCCCGCGGGACGCTGCGCGCGGAGGTCTCCGTCGGCACCGGCGCGGCCGAGATCCGACTCGACGCGTTGGAGCTGGGTCGGGCGGAGCGCGCCGCGTTGACCGACGGCGAGCTGACGGTCCGCCGGACTCCTCGGGCGACGGTTCCTCCGGACTCGGCGAACCCGGAGCGCTTCGAGCTCGAACTCGGGTTCACTCTTCCGGAGCGATTGGACCGACTCGCGGTCGGGGCGAGGGTGGCCCTCGATCCCCCGCGCGACGCGGCCGCGGAGCTGAGCTTCGCCGCCGACGGGATCCACGGCGCGTCGCTCGACGAGTGGCTCCCGAGTGAGCTCCGCTGTCTCCTCGATCCCGGTCGGCTCGGTTTCACCGTGTCGGCGCACGTGGCACCGAGCGAGCTCGGTGGACACGCCGTGCGCGCATCGATCGACGACTTCGAGCTCGCGGGATCCGATCCGTCGGTGCCCGCGGTTCGCTTCGAGAAGTGCGGGGTGGACGCTCCGCGAATCGACCCCACCGCTTCGGTCTTCGAGATCGCTCGCGTGGCCCTGACCGGGGTGACCGGGTCGATCCGAACCCGGGACGATGGATCGACCGAGGTCGCGGGCTTCCGACGGATCGCCGCCGCGCCCAGCGATGAGCCGCGCGCCCCGGATTCCCCGACGAGCGACCCAGCTTCGCCGACGCCCGCCGACACTCCGCGCCGGAACTCGACTCCGCCGACGATCCGGTTGTCGGAGGCGTGCTCCATGTTGATGCCGCCCCGCTCGAGCCCGTAGGCCATGCCGCCGTTCCCCGAGATCTCGTTCTCAGCAATGAGGGTG
>JAGQRC010001037.1 GCA_020425835.1 Planctomycetota bacterium
CACGGCGCACTCGGTCTCGACGCCGACCGGCGTGCGGGGCGGTGTCATCCCGTTCGAGTACACGGTCAGCGACCCCGACGGCGACGTCGTCGGCGTACAGATCGAGTACTCGGTCAACGGGGATCCCTGGCAAATCGGGACGACGACCGCCGACGGCGACGGAGCCGAAGCGGTGGTCACGGAGACCTCCCCCGTGACCCGCACCGTGCACTGGAGCGCACAGCTCGACCTGCCCGGTGTGATCTCGTCCAACGTCCTCGTTCGAGTCACGCCGATCGACGTGTTGCTCGGCACGCCCGCTCAGTCCGGCGCGTTGTCGGTCAACCTGGTCGCCCCGATCGTTCGAGACCTCAGCATCGGCGGAATCCCGGAGGAGATGAACGGAAGCCTCCCGGTCGCCACCGGCGGGGGCCAGGAGGCGGACTACCTTCTCTCGGTCCCGTCGTACGGCTTCCAATTGACTCTGGAGTACACCCCGGGAGTCGGCGGCGGAGCGCTCGACCTGTCGACCCTGTCGATCCGCGCGGATCGGCCACTCGGGGAGATCCCCGCCAGCGCCGAGCTCGCGCCCCGATTCGCCGTGGACGGCGACGAGGCGAGCTGGCTCACCGAGTCCCAGCACGCGATCGGCTACGGGCCGGTCACCTTCCGAGCGACGGTGAAGGACACGTACGGCAACGTCTCCGACACCGCCTCGTTGACGGTGAAGGCGGTGTCCGCGACGACCCCGAATCGCCCATTCGACTTCAACGATCGCTGGTGGCTCGATTTCGACGGAGATCGCTTCGCGACGAGCTTCTCCACCGGGATTCCGATGACGATCACGACGGAGGCGACGCCCAACGGCGTGGCGGACTTCGACGAGGACCTGGTCCTCCTCGGTCTGCGCAGCTCCGCTCCGACCCCCGAGTGTGCGGCGATCGATTCCAACGGCCGACTCCGCGCTTGGATCCTCACGGAGACCAAGGGTCGACTCGACGAGCACTACGGCCGGTCGTTCGACGGCTCGGGTGACGGGATCAACCCTGCGCTCACGTTCTCCCTCGACTCCGCGGGTGCGACCTCCTCGATCCGCGTCGGTGGTGATGACCTGTCGAGCGGGTTCACCCTGGGTCGAGCCCAGTTCGACTATCGCAACCTCGGAGGCAATCACAACCGGAGCGTCACCCTCGGGGTGTTCACGACCAATATGATCCAATTCTACGTGAACAGCTCCTACTCGTTCCGCAATCGATTCGACCCACTGATTCCCGGACGCGGAACGCCCGCCGGAGAGGGTCCGTACGATCACATCGTCCTGGCTCCCGGTTTCGACCCGCTCGACCCGGGCAACGATCCCGACTGGGTCGCTCGCTACGACGACATCACGGCCGCGCTGGACGGGCTCGCGCGCTCGACGGCGGCAGTGCTCGCTCATGAGATCGGGCACTCGCTCGGGCTCTGCGCGAACGACCTTCCGCCGCTCGGTCTGTTCGGAGGCGTCACCGCCCCCGAGTTCGCCGGCCCCTACACGACCGCTTATCACTTCGACTCCCCGGGCAACAACCTGATGGCGGCGGCGCTGAGCTTCTCGACCGCGCTGATCAGCACTTCTTCCGGGTACCGATTCAGCCCACTCAACGAGGCCTACCTCCGCGAGTGGATCATGTTGGAGCAGTGATCATGAAAACGACGGCCATCGCGC
>JAGQRC010001038.1 GCA_020425835.1 Planctomycetota bacterium
CCCTCCCCCGTGGCGGCGGTGCTCGCGACGAGCAGCCTTCGAATCTCTCCTGCGACGGCGATCGGTCCCGCAGATCCGTCGACCGGAATGATGCGATCCCCGGGTAGCCCGATCACGTCACCGGAGGCGAGCGACTCGAACGCAGCGTGAACCCGCTCGAGGAAGCCGGCGCGCGACTCGAAACGGTCCGGGGCGGAGGACAGCCGCTCCCGACAGGTCGCCAGCGGCACCCGCACCACAATGTTCACATCGGGCCGGCGTTCCCCCAGCACGCCTCTCAACAGCGCGCGTGTCCGTCCATCGCCGAGTTCGCCGGCGAGGCCCTGATAGACGAGGGTCGAGAGATGGAAACGATCGGTGATCACCGTCCGGCCCTCGGCGAGCGCCGGTCGCACGACGGTCTCGTACAGCTGCACGCGGCTGGCGAGGAAGAGCAACGCCTCCGCCTCCGCCTCGAGCTCGATCTCCTGTCGATCGAGGAGGATCTTCCGCACCGCCTCGCCGAGCGCGGTCCCCCCCGGTTCGCGCACCGTGATCACCTCGCGGCCGGTCTCCCGCAACCAGGCGGCGAGGAAGTCGACCTGAGTGCTCTTCCCTGCGCCGTCGACTCCTTCGAGAGCGATGAACCGAGGGATGGAGGGGGACGCGCTGGGCATCGAGATCCGGACTTTCGAATGAGGCGAGCCGGGAACGATCGCGGAATGTACCGGCTCCGCGCCTCTCGGGGAACCTGGATCGCGTCTCGGCGCCCGGTTCGTCGCGAGATCTCAGCGAGGCTCGGCGCTCGAGCTCGGGCTCCTCACGCGAAGGAAGCGGAAGAGTCCCTCCATCACGTTGCGCACGTCGCCGAGTCGTTGCCGGGTCGCCTCGGCGCCCGCCTCGATCATCCGACGCAGCTCGCTGAAGTCCGACCAGTACTTCGCTCCCAGGTCGGGGCGGATCACCACATCCGCCCGTTGGAGCTCGAGCTTGTTCAGCTTCTGGGCGGCGATCGTCTCGCACCGCATGATGCTGTCCCACCCGCGCTCGACCTTGGCCAGGGGCTGCAGGTCGGTCGAAAGATCGGATGCGATCACCATCGCACCGGGGATCAGCTCGTAGGCGGCGCTGACCGGAACGGACCCGATCACCCCGACATCGGCCAACAGCATGTCCCCCACCTCGACCGGAGGGAAGAAGCCGGGCAACGAGCAGGAAGCGAGCACCGCCGTGCGCACCGACCCTTCGGTGATCAACACCTCCAGCGGTTGGCGCAGATCGATCGTCGGAACCGCGAACGGGATGCGCAGGTCCTCGAACTCGATGTCCGGGACGAACGCGTCGATGACCGACTGCAGCATCGTCCCATCGTAGATGGCCGGTCTGGTGATCAAGCTGGTGAAGCTGAGGCTCTTGCGGATGCGCGACACGAAGGTCTGCAGGATGTTCCGCTCGGCGTCGTTCGCCCCGAACATCAGGCGCCGGAAGTGATCGTTCTTGAAGTCATCGCTGCGGAGGTAGTCGAGCGTGAACTCGATCACCGGGTCGACCTTGCCGTGGTACGCGTAGGCCGCACCGACGATCGACCCGACCGACGTGCCGACGATCCCATCGATCGGGATGCCCTCTGGACTGGCGAGTGCGCGTCGCCTCGTCGAAACGTACGCGAATCGTAGCCCCGCACAGTTAGCAGCGCATTGC
>JAGQRC010001039.1 GCA_020425835.1 Planctomycetota bacterium
TCGGGCGAAGTCGGCCGACGTGGCGCGGATGCTGATCCGCGCCGGGGCGAGGACGGAGTACCGCGATCCGGAGGGGTGCTCGGCGGCCGCGCACGCCGCTCGACAGGGCGACGCGTTGCGCGCGTGGATCGAAGTCGGGCTGGATCTGCGGGCGGATCCCGCTCTCGCGAGCACCGCGATCCGTGCCGGGAACACCGAAGCCGTGGCTTGCCTCCTCGAGGCCGGTGGTGGTCCCCGTCTTCACGAGCTGTCTCGGTTCGCTTCGCGCGAGCTCGAGGACCTCCGGTCGCTCGTTCGGTTGTCGATGGCGTCGGGATCCGACCTCGAGATGCGCGACACCTGTGCGCGAACTCCACTTCACTGTGCAATTCTCGATTCGAATCTCGCCCTGGTGCGCGTGCTCTTGGAGGAGGGTGCGAACTGGCGAGCCGAACACCGGAGAAGGAACGGGCTGGACCTCGCCGTGGAGTGCGAGCAGCGGCTCGGTCTACCCCGGGGACGAGCCGGCTCCGATCCGTTGCGCGGAGAGGTCCGGGATCATGCTGCGTCCGCGATCGTCGAGATCCTCCGGCAGTTCGGCGCGAGCGAGCGAGTGACGTCGCGTCCTCGGAATCTCGATCCCTTGGAGCTCGCGATCCGCCAACTCGATCGACGGCGATTGGAGGCGTTGATCCGAGAAGGGACAGACCTCGAGCAACCCGATGTCGATGCGGATCGACCTCTCCACCAACTCAGTCGACGTGTGAACCGGACGGCGGAAGCGGCCGAGCTCATCGAGCTTCTCTTGAGGGCGGGGGCCGACCTCGAGTCGCGACAGGGCTCGGGCGCGACCGCGCTGATGACCGCCGTCTGCCATGGCGGCACTCACCAGGTCGCGACGCTCCTCGCGCACGGCGCCGATCCCCATGCGAGGGACGAGCGGGGGCAGAGTGCGCTCGATCTCATGGTCCGCGCGACGGGTCACGAACCGATCGACCCCGATCGGAAGATCCAGCTCCTCCTCGGCGCCGGGATCGAGCTCGACGATGTCGCAACGCTCATCGTCCTGACCCGACTGCGGTACGAGCGGGCGTTGGAACGATGGCAGCGCGTGAGACGACCGATCCACGGTCCCGCTGCGGAAGCCAAGGGAGCGTGGCAGCGCGCGGTGTGGATCCTCGAGGAAGCGATGGGCGCAGGATGACGCGCGGACTTCCGAGTTCGATGACACCATCTTTCGAGGCGACGAAGCGGAGAGTCGTCGGCTGATCGCGGAGGGCGTCGTTCCGGGGCAGGGACTGGAAGCCGGCGCAGGCCTCGCTCGGGCTCAGGAGCTGGGACAACGGGGGCCGCTCTGATGCGTGCGTTCGCACCCCGGTGGGTGTTTCCGGAGTCTGTGGCTCAGCCCGTCACCTGCCGAGCTCGGCCGCCCGGTTGACCGGCTATCGGGCCACGGAGAATATGATCCGCCCGAGAGGACGCCGATGGACGAGGCACGACGCCAGCAGATCGAGATCATCCGTAGTTGGACCCCGGAGCACCGCCTGCTGATGGCGTTCAAGCTGCACACGCTGGCGGTGACGATGCGCAATGCCAGGATCGAGCGTCAGAATCCCGGAGCCACCGAGGAGGAGCTTCGGGATCTGCGCTGCCGAGAGGCGCTCGGTCTATCGCCCACGGACCCGTTGCCATGGATCGAG
>JAGQRC010001040.1 GCA_020425835.1 Planctomycetota bacterium
CGTGCTCCGGAAGCGTCCCGCGTTCCGTCGTGCTTTCGCCGACTTCGACCCCGTCCGGGTCGCGCGGTTCAATCGTCGATCGGTCGATCGTCTGGTGGCGGACGCCGGTATCATTCGCCACCGAGGCAAGATCGAGTCGGCGATCCAGAATGCGCGCCGCGCGCTGGAACTGATCGACGAGCGCAGCTCGTTGGCGGCGTTCTTCTGGGACTTCATCCCCGAGGCCGGTGCTCGGCCGAAGCGCATCGACCGCGAGGCGCTCCTGGCCCTGACGGAGAGCGCAGAGTCCCGTGCGCTCAGCCGAGAGCTCAAGCGTCGCGGCTGGACCTACGTGGGCCCGACGACGATGTACGCGTTCATGCAGGCGATGGGGTTGGTCAACGACCACGTCGAAGGCTGTTGGGCGCGCGAGCCGGTCGAGAAGGAACAACGTCGCGCGCGCCGTCCCCCTCGAGCGCGGCTCGTCGACGGCGATCGACGAAGGGAGATCGAATGAAGTGGATCGGTTCCATGACCATCGGCGGCTTGCTGATGGCCTGCGTCGGATTCGTCGGCGGGGGAGGGGTGATGCTGGAACGAGCCGCGGTGGACCAACCGGAGGAGCTCGGTCTCGTCCGGTGGGAGCGCAACTTCTTCCGGGCGGAGTCCGTCGCCCGATCGTCCGGTCGTCCCCTGATGGTCCTCTTCCAGGAGGTCCCCGGCTGAAAGACCTGCCGTGACTTCGGGTCTCAGGTTCTGAGCCACCCCTTCATCGTCGAGGCGGCGCGCGACGCCTTCGTCGCCGCCTGTGTCTACAACAACACTCAGGGCGACGCGGATGCCGTCGTCCGTGAGCGGTTCCAGGAGCCGGCGTGGAACAACCCCGTCGTCCGGTTCCTCGCGGCGGACGGCGCGTCCCTCGTTCCGCGCCTCTCCGGCGACTGGCGTTTGGCTTCCCTCGCCGATGCGATGGTTCGCACGCTCGAGTCGGCGAAGAAGCCGGTGCCGCCCTACCTCGCGCTCTTTCGCCGCGAGGTCGTGGCGCGTCGCGATGGCGTCGAGACAGCGATCTTCGGCATGGGCTGATACTGGGTCGGCGAGGCCAAGTTTGGCCTCCTCGACGGAGTCATCGCGACCGAGTCCGGTTGGCTCGGATCGACCGAGGTCGTACGACTCGAGTTCGACCCGCGCGTGATCTCCTACGGTGCGTTGGTGCGCGCTGCGCAGCAGGGGGATTGTGCCACCTCTGCGTTCCCGATCTCCGCGGACCAACTCGAGGTCGCGCACCGGGTGTTCGGAGATCGAGCGCGCCTCGCGACCGAGGAGGTGCGGGTCGTGAAGGACACCAAGTACTATCTCCGCCGTACACCGCTCCGCTTCGTGCCGATGAGTCGAACCCAGGCGACCCGGGCGAACGCCGACGTCGCGAACGCTCGCCGGATCCTCTCGCCGTCACAACTCGACCTGCTGGAATTCATCGAGAAGCACCCGGACGCCGGGTGGGACGATGTCGTGGATAAAGATCCGCGAAAGGTGTGGGATTCCGTTGAGTCGAAGCGGCGGGCGGTACAGAAGCCGTGACCGGTCCGCGTCGACCGCTCGCGTGACGCTCACGCGGGGATCGTACGCACGGACTGGGGTCGTAAGCACGGACTGGGATCGTCGGCCGGGACGGACGGAGCGGGGCATGCATCGAAGA
>JAGQRC010000102.1 GCA_020425835.1 Planctomycetota bacterium
AACCGACCTCCCGGAAGACGTAGGGAAAGGCGACGATCTGGCTGGTGTTCGGCTCGAGGTTGATCGTCTTCGAGGCCTGCACCTCACCATCGATCGACAGCTCGACCTCGAGACCCGCCAGGGTCTCGCGACCGGAGTTGAGCACCGTCGCCTGGAAGCTGGTCGGCATGTCGATCGCGATCAATGTGCTCAGCGCATCGAGCGCGGTCACCGTGGCGTTGCGGACCCTCGGCGGGCCGAGGGCGTGCACGACGATCTTCGAGCCCTGCTGATCGATGCGGGTCAACGCGTCACGGATGCCGATCTCGACCGCTCCGTCCTCCGTCAGCCAATCGCGCCGCTGCACGTCGGTGAAGACGTGGATCTCCCAAGGAATGTCGTGACCGGACTGCTCGATCCACGAGGCGACGAGGGAGAGAGTCGCGTTGATATCCATCTGCTCGTAGATCAGCTCGACTCGATCGAGCGTGTCCTGCACCACTCGAATGCCCTGCTCGCTGACCGTCTGCGGCTCTCGGAACATCGACTCGGGGAAACCGCCTCCGACGACGAGACCGACCTGGTCCCCTGGACTCAGGGACTTGTCGAGTCGTCGACGAATGGCATCCAGCGCCTGGTCGAGGAGACTCCGCCCCCCGTCTTCGAGTCCCATGCTGTAGGAGGCGTCGACGACGTAGAGCTCGGCGCGAGCACTCCCCGCGGCGATCGGCAGGGCCCCGGTGTCGAGCACCGGCCTCAACATGCCCAGGATGAACAAGAGAACGATCAGTGTGCGGACGATCAGAAGGAGTAGGTTCTCGAGCCGCAGCCGCTTGCGGTTCTTCTTCATCGCGCGGAGCAGGAACTCCATCGCGGCCCAACGGACCCGGCGGTATCGCTGACGGTTGATCAGGTAGATGATCACGGGAATCGACGCAAGCCCGAAGTAGGGCAGGAACCCCGCGTTGATCAGCGAGAAGGCGAGGAGGTTCATCGCATCGCCCCCGATCGTCTCGCGAGGAACTCCGTCATCACGACGTCGAAGCGCTGCGACGTATCGACGAGGACGTAGTCGACGCGGTTGTTCCGGCAGCTCTTCTTCACCTGGTTGACGAAGCCCCGCACCTCCTCGAGGTAGGCCTCGCGGAGCGAGTTGGGGTCGGCGAGCAGGTCCTGGTAGCCCTCCAGCCCCTCGAACAGAGTCATCCGCTGGAACGGGAAGTGGAGCTCCTGGGGGTCCATCAGGTGGAAGAGCATCACTTCGTGACCATCGTGGCGCAACCGGCGCAACCCCATGCGGATCTTGTCGACCTCATCGAAGAGGTCGGTGATCAGGATGATGAGGCTGCGGTTCTTCACGCGATCCCCGACCCGCGCCAGCACCTCTCCGAGATCGGTGGCGTCGCGGCCGGGCTCGTCCGCGAAGATCCCGATCAGGTTTCGCAAGTGCGTGGGGTTCGATGAGACCGGGACCTGGGTCCGGATGCCGGCGTCGAAGACGAACCCACCGACCGCATCGCGCTGCTTCAGGATCAGGAAGGCGAGCGCTGCTGCCAGGGTGCGGCCGTAGTCGAGCTTGGTCATCGCGTGCGAGCCGAAGTTCATCGACTCGCTCGAGTCCAGCACGATCTGCGTCCGAAGGTTGGTCTCCTCCTCGTACTGCTTGATGTAGTAGCGGTCGGAGCGGCCGTAGACCTTCCAGTCGATGTGCCGAATATCGTCGCCGGGCACGTACTCGCGGTGCTCGGCGAACTCGACACTCGCCCCGTGGTACGGGCTCTTGTGCACTCCGGAGATGAACCCCTCGACGATCAGTCGAGCCCGGATCTCCAAGCGGGAGATCTTCGAGAGCTCCCGCGGATCGAGATACTGGTCGCTCTTCCTCGTCCCCTCACCGGACATCCGTGGAGATCTCCTCCAGCAACCGTGACACGACGGTGTCCGACGTCACTCCTTCCGCCTCGGCGGCGAAGTTCGTGAGGATACGGTGGCGCAGCACGGGGTGGGCCACCTTCTTGATGTCCTCGTAGGTCACGTGCGATCGCCCAGCGAGAACCGCACGCGCCTTGCCCCCGAGGATCAGGTACTGGCCGGCGCGCGGTCCCGCGCCCCAGGAGATGTGCTCGCGCACGAAGGGCAGAGCCTCGTGAGTCGTCACGCGGGTCGCGCGAGTCAGCCGGAGCGCGTACCGGATGACATCGTCGGCGACCGGCACCTGACGCACGAGCCGCTGGAGGTCGAGGATCTCCGCCCCGGAGAGGTGGCCACGGACCTCGACGTCTCCGCCCGAGGTCGTGCGCCGCATGATCTCCTCCTCCTCCGCCTCGGTGGGATACCCGACCTTGATGTTGAACATGAAGCGGTCGAGCTGCGCCTCGGGCAGCGGGTAGGTCCCCTCTTGCTCGATCGGGTTCTGCGTGGCGAGCACGAAGAACGGCTGGTCGAGACGGTGCTGGGTGCCTCCGACGGTGACCTGCTTCTCCTGCATCGCCTCGAGGAGAGCAGCCTGCGTCTTCGGCGGAGTCCGGTTGATCTCGTCCGCCAGGATGACGTTCGCGAAGATCGGCCCGGGCAAGAACTGGAAGCGGCGCTGACCGGTCTCCGGATCGTCCTGGATCACCTCGGTGCCCGTGATGTCCGAGGGCATCAGATCGGGCGTGAACTGGATTCGCGAGAAGCTGAGCGACAGGGTTCGCGACAACGTGCTGATCATCAGGGTCTTCGCGAGTCCCGGCACCCCGACGAGGAGACAGTGACCGCCCGCGAACAACGAGATCAGAAGCTGCTCGACGACTTCGTCCTGCCCGACGATCACGCGGGCGAGCTCGTCGCGGATACTCTTCGATGCCGCCTGGAGTTGGTCGAAGCGCTCGGCCTCGGAAGCGGACGCGGAGGAGAAGGACTCGCCGGGCGCAGACTCTTCGGAGGACATCGGTTCCCTTCGGGCGTGAACCCTGGCTTGCGCGACTCGGCCGTCGGGGGCCGCGCGCGCGGTGGTCGGCACACTCACGTTTTCGACACGGGGACGAGTCCGCTGCAGATCCGGGCGGGCGACCCGGATCCGTCGATCCCGGAAGGAAACCCGCGGCGCGCTGGTCCGACGAGACTTCGGCAAGCGTCTCGCGGCAGGTCCCGGCGCAGTGGGCGGCTTCTGCGCCCTTCGACGCACCAGCTCGGACCGGGGCGCCGTATCGCCGTCGACGCCGCCGAGGGGTCATCGACGATCGCAGCCCAATGGTCGCGCGCCGCGCACGGCCGCCTGCGGGCCGACCATCCTTCAGGACGATCACCCCAACCGGGACACCGTCACGTCCCCGACAACCGTCGTGGCTCGCGGGTACTGCTCGCGACGGCTGGCTCGCCGAGGATACACCTCCGCACCAGGATTGGAAGGCGGCGCGCGCACCCCCTCGGAGAGTGACGATCGGTCGCCCTGCCTTGACTTCCGAACCGCCGAACCTATGATCTCGCGTTTCTTTCCGACGTCGGACGAGGCGCGGAACTCCGGGAGTGACCGCTCTCGGAAGTAGGCTCGTACCTCCTCGCCCCCGCGTTCCCTCTCTCCGTGCGTTCCGGCCGCCGGGACCCGCCGCTCGCAGCGTTCTTCGCGCGGGTTTCGGGTGATCCGATGACCGGGAGCCGATCGTGTCACCGGAAGCGTCGTGTTGCCGGGAGCGTCGAGCTCTCCGGAGACGCGTCGCTCGATGACGCGAGAGATGGCCGGACGCTCCGCGTCGGAGCACTCGCCGATCTTTCACAAGTCCCGTGCGGTCCGTCACGCTCCTCGAGGCCAACTGTCCCCGGGGGGTCACCGCCGACAGCGGGGCGACGGACCGGCGGCAACGGGAGGCCATCGGCCTCGAAGGACCAGTGCCCATGGATGGTGTGACTGCCAGCGAACTCTTCCAGGCTCGCCAGAGCCTCACGTACGACGACATCATCATTCTGCCCGGGCACATCGACTTCGGGGTCCACGAGGTCGCGCTGCAGACGCGGCTGACGCGGGAAATCGAGCTGAACTGCCCGCTGACCTCCTCCCCGATGGACACGGTCACCGAGGCCGAGATGGCGATCCACCTCGCCCTCCTCGGTGGGCTCGGCTTCGTCCACTACAACAACTCGGTCGAGGAGCAGGCGGAGATCGTCCGCAAGGTGAAGCGCTTCGAGAACGGATTCATCACGGATCCCATGGTTCTCGGGCCGAATCACTGCGTTCGCGACATCCACCACATTCGGGAGACACACGGCTTCTCCGGCATTCCGATCACCGAGACCGGGGACCTCCGCGGCAAGGTGATCGGGATCGTGACCAACCGGGACATCGACTTCGAGACCAACCTCGACCGCCCCCTCCGTGAATTGATGACGACCGACCTGGTCACCGCCGAGAAGGGCGTCACCCTGATCGAGGCGAACCAGATCATCCGCGAGTCGAAGAAGGGCAAGCTCCCGATCCTCGATGAGGACGGGAAGCTCTGGGCACTGGTCTCCCGACACGATCTGCTGAAGAACCGGGACTATCCCGACGCCGTCAAGTCCAACGCCAAACAGCTCCGCGTCGGCGCAGCCCTCAGCACCCGCGACGAGGATCGCGTGCGGCTCGAGGCGCTGGTCGCGGCGGGTGTCGACGTCGTCGTCATCGATGCGGCGCAAGGCGACTCGACGTTCCAGTACGAGATGATCCGGCACATCAAGTCGACCTACCCCGACCTGCAGGTGATCGGCGGCAACGTCGTCACCCAGAGCCAGTGCGCGAACCTGATCGCCGCCGGCGCGGACGGGATCCGGGTCGGCATGGGACCGGGATCCATCTGCATCACGCAGGAGACGATGGCCGTCGGCCGCGGTCAGGCGGCAGCGGTCTACCACTGCGCGCTGCACTGCAACGAGCAAGGCGTGCCGATCCTCGCCGACGGAGGCATCTCGGACATCGGCGACATCGTCAAGGCGCTCGCCCTCGGCGCGAGCACCGTGATGATGGGTCGCATGTTCGCGGGCACGACGGAGGCCCCGGGCGACTACTACTACCAGAACGGCGTTCGCCTGAAGCGGTACCGTGGCATGGCCTCGATCGAGGCGATGCAGGCGGGCGGCGGCAAGCGCTACTTCGTCGAGCAGAATCACGTGAGGGTGGCGCAGGGCGTCTCGGGCTACGTGGTGGACAAGGGATCGGTCAAGAGCCTGGTCCCCTACCTGAGCCAAGGGCTCCGTCACTCGTTCCAGGACATGGGTGTCCGGTCGATCGACGCGCTGCACGCGGCGACCCGTCGCGACGAGCTCGTGTTCGAGCTGCGAAGCCACTCGGCTCAGCGCGAGGGCGGCATTCACGGGTTGTACTCGTACGAGCGCCCGAACTACGGCCAACGCGAGACGTCGAACGAGCCGCTCCGCAGCTGACGGGCCGGATCGGACCGATCGAAGAGTAGACCCGCGATCCTCGGGCGCGCTGCGGCGCACCGATCGATCGCTCCCCTTCGGAACGACCTCCACGGGGGTCGGGCCACGAGAGAAACGACGCGGACGTGACTCACTCACCATCCCACGAGTTCTGCGCGATCCTCGACTTCGGGTCGCAGTACAGTCAGCTCATCGCTCGTCGCGTGCGCGAGAATCGCGTCTACAGCGAGATCGTGCGCTACGACACCACCGCCGAGGAGTTGTCGAAGCATCCGCTGAAGGGCGTCATCCTCTCGGGCGGCCCGTGCGGGGTCTACGAAGAGGACGCGCCCCGCGTCGATCCGAAGATCTTCGAGCTCGGCGTCCCGGTCATGGGCATCTGCTACGGAATGCAGATCGGCTGTCAGGTGCTCGGCGGCGAGGTCACTCCGGCCGAGGAGCGGGAGTACGGGGACACGACGCTCTTCGTCGATCACGCGAACGACCCGCTCTTCCACGGCATGCCGGAGAAGCTCAACGTCTGGATGAGCCACGGCGACCGAGTCATGTCGGTCAGCAACCAGTTCAAGACGCTGGCCCACACGCAGAGCTCTCCCCTGGCGATCGTCCGACACAAGAAGCTGCCGTTCTACGGTCTCCAGTTCCATCCCGAGGTCACGCACACGCGCGACGAGGGGAAGATCATCAACAACTTCCTCTACCGGATCTGCCGCTTCGCCGGCGACTGGGAGATCGGGGACTACGTCGACCAGATGATCGAGGAGATCCGCGAGCAGGTCGGCGAGACCGGACGGGTGGTCTGCGCCCTGTCGGGCGGCGTCGACTCCTCGGTGGTCGCCATGCTGCTGCATCGCGCCGTCGGTGATCGGCTGTCCTGCTTCTTCATCGACAACGGTCTGCTCCGCCAGGGCGAGGCGGCACAGGTGAATGCGCTCTTCTCCGATCGCTACCACATGAACTTCCGATGCATCGACGCGACGGAGCGCTTCCTCGAGAAGCTGCGGGGCGTCGTCGATCCCGAAGCGAAGCGCGTTCGCATCGGTCACCAGTTCATCGAGGAGTTCGAGCACGCGGCCCAGGACATCGAGGATGCGCGGTACCTGGCGCAGGGAACGCTCTACCCCGACGTGATCGAGAGCTTGTCGCCGACCAAGGGCCCGTCGGTGACCATCAAGACCCATCACAACGTCGGAGGTCTACCGGACGACCTCAAGTTCGAGCTGATCGAGCCGTTGCGTTACCTGTTCAAGGACGAGGTCCGCCAGATGGGGAAGAAGCTGGGGCTCCCCGACGAAATCATCGGTCGCCAGCCGTTCCCCGGTCCGGGACTCGCGATCCGGATCCTCGGCGAAGTGACGCCGCAGCGGCTCGAGACGCTGCGCCGGGCCGACGCGATCGTCCAGCAGGAGATCCGGAGATACAGCGGGTACCGGGATATCTGGCAGTCCTTCGCGGTGCTGCTGCCGATCCACACCGTCGGCGTCCAGGGAGACAAGCGGACCTACGAGCACGTCATCGCGCTGCGCGTCGTCGAGTCGCGCGACGGAATGACCGCCGACTGGGTCCCGCTCCCGCCGGAGATCCTCCGGCCGATCTCCAATCGCATCGTCAACGAGGTCCCGGGGATCAACCGGGTCGTCCTCGACATATCCTCGAAGCCCCCGTCGACGATCGAGTGGGAGTGAGCGACCGATGAGCGGAAACGAAGAGCCCGCCGGACGGCGGTTCGAGGGATCGCGCGACGGCACCGGTCTCCGGGTGGCCATCGCGCAGTCCCGGTTCAACTGGTTGGTCGGGGAGAAGCTGACCCACGGAGCGACCGAGGCTTTGGTGCGACACGGCGTCGAGCGCGATGCGATCGACGTGTTCATCGTCCCCGGCGCGTTCGAGCTGCCAGCGATCGCCCGGCGCATCAGCGACACCGGGCAGTACCACGCGATCATCTGCCTCGGCGTGGTGGTCCGCGGGGACACCCCTCACTTCGACTACGTCTGCGCGGAGTCGGCTCGAGGAATCGCGGATGTCGCGTTCGGCTCCCCGTGCGCGGTCACGTTCGGCGTGCTGACCACGGACACCATGGAGCAGGCCCTCGAGCGAGCGGGCGGCAAGGTCGGCAACAAGGGAGAGGACGCGGCGGTCGCCGCCCTCGAGCTGGTCGACCTCTACCGACGATTCGAGAGCGAGGACGACGATGGGTAGGCGCCGCGATGCGCGGGAGCTCGCGCTCAAGTGCCTCCACCAGTGGGACCAGCGCCCCGACGACGGGCGCGAGCTGGCGGCGATGACCATCACCGACCTCGCGGCCGACGCTGACGAGGCCGCGTACTGCCGCCTCCTCCTCGAAGCGTTCTGGGCGAACGCCTCGAGCATCGACGAGATGATCCAGGCGGCAGCCGAGAACTGGCGGCTCGAGCGGATGGCGGTCGTCGATCGTGCGGTGCTGCGCCTCGCCGTGACCGAGCTACTGCACGTCCACGAGGTTCCCGCTCGGGTGACCCTCGATGAGGCGATCGAGCTGGCCAAGCTGTACTCGACCGAGAAGTCCGGCGCGTTCGTCAACGGAATCCTCGACCGCATCCTCACCGAACTGGAGAAGTCCGATGGCCCTGAAGTGGTTCGGCGGAAAGAAGAAGGATAGCGACGACGCGGAGAGCAGCGACGCCGCAGGCGCGGCGGGCACGACCGAGCCGGCTGCGTCGGAGGAGTCCACGAAGAAGCGCGGCCTCTTCGGCGCGCTCAAGCGAGGCCTCTCGAAGACGAGTCAGCTCGTCAAGAAGGCGATCCAGCTCGTCAGCGGCAAGCTCGATGAGGACGCGCTCGAGGAGATCGAGGCGAGCCTGATCCAGGCGGACTTCGGGCCCCGCGTCGCGCTCGAGCTGACGGATGCGCTGCGGCACGCGTACAAGGACAAGGAGTTCAAGCAGGAGGAGCTGGTGCCCTTCCTGAAGGAGCGCCTGACCACGATGCTCGGGGAGCGGCAGGACATCCGCTGGGCCGAGAGCGGCACCACGGTGATCCTCGTGACCGGCGTGAACGGAACGGGCAAGACGACGTCGATCGCCAAGCTCGCCAACCGCTTCCAGTCGGACGGCGCCAAGGTGTTGGTCGCCGCCGGTGACACGTTTCGCGCCGCCGCGGTCGAGCAGCTCGCGATCTGGAGCGACCGTCTGGGTATCGCCATGGTCCAGGGTCGGGAGAACGCGGACCCCGCGTCGGTCGTGTTCGACGCGATCGACCGCGCTCAGAGCGAGGGATTCGACG
>JAGQRC010001041.1 GCA_020425835.1 Planctomycetota bacterium
GAACGGAGGCTTCTCCGTGATCGCGACATGGCCGAGGTCGAGCGTCAGTTTCAGGGCAGGGTGCTCGAGCCGCTCGTTCAGCTCCCTGAACTGAGCCAGGGTCTCGATGAACATCCCCGGCTCCGGCTCGAACGCGACGGCGATGGATCGCTCGTGCGCATGGTCGCACACCGTCCGGAGCCCGTCGACGAGGCGGCTCCAGCAACGGTCGTGCGGGACACCCCGCTGCGGCGTCCCGCTCCAGAGCGACACACAGGTGGCCCCCAACCGAGCCGCGATATCGATCGCGCGTCGGTAGTACTCGATCCGCGCTCGGCGTCCCTCGGCGTCGACCGACACGAGCGACGGCCGATGCTTCCGGAACGCGTCGAGGACGTAGCGAGCCCCCGTCTCCACCACCACCGCCAGACGGCGCGACTCGAGGAGTCGCCGGATGTGATCGAGGCGTGCCGGGCGGACCTCGAACGGATCGATGTGCACGGGGTCGATGGTCAGCCCCACCCCGTCGTATCCGAATCGCCGCAGGACCTGCGTCATCTGATCGATCGTGTGATCCCGGAACCCGTTCGAGACGTAGCCGTAGCGCAAGGGCGTTCCGGGGGAGCTCTCGTGCAAGGGGCGACCGTTCCGGTTGGAAGGACGGCGACGGGGTGGCGGGCGCGTACTCTCCCGTTTCGGGGTGCTGGATTCAAGGGAGGCCCCCGGATCCGAAACACCGGTTCGAGCACGCTGCCCGATGAAGGGGCACGCCGGAGAGGCTCCACCCCACAGGTTCCGATCACTCGGGTACCGACACCATCGCCGATCGCGTCACGAACGAGCGGATCCACGAGCGACCGCTCAAGGGGCGCCGGATGCGATCCGACGTTAGGGGGAGATCCGCCCGCCGCCCAGAGATCCGTCGATCGCGAGGACCGGAATGCGTCGCACGCTGGACACCCTTTCGCGTTCGCCGGAGCGGAACCTCGTGGTTCCGATCCTGGCGAGCGCCCTCGGCGAGCCCGGTCTCTCCGGCGCAGCGCTCGCGCTCCTGCGCGTCGCGCCCGAGACCCGAGCCCCCCGCGAGATCATCCGTCACTACGACCGGCTGGACGCCGAGGAGCGACGCTCCCTCCAGGAGGGCACCCGCGGTCGACTCCTCGTCGCCTGTCAGCAACTCCTCCGCTCCGATCACACCCAGACGCGCACGAACATCGCGCGGTTCGCGGCGGACGTGCTCGACGAGAGTCCCGCCAGTTGGGGGGAGGTGCTTCCAGTTCTCCTCCTCCTGATCGACGATCCCCGCCACGCCGTGCGCAGCGCCGCACGTCAGGCGTTCATCGCGGGACTGAGCCGCGTCGACCCCGCCGACTTCCGGGCGCGTTCGGATGCCCGCAGCCCCGTGACCAACGGACTGGCGGTGCTGCTGCGCCGTTTCGATCAGCACGAAGACCCCCAGTTGATCTCGGTGCTGTTCCGCTTGGGCAGCGTCGGCCACGATCTCCTCGGCCGAGCCATCGGGGAGGCGTGGGGCGCCGCGCCGATGATCGTCGAGCGTGCCGAGTCGACGCGGGATGACCTCGATGGCGTCGTGACCGCGGTGATCCGCTGGCTCCGGAGTCCGTTTCGGTCGACGCGAGATGCCGCACGGGGGATCGTGCGCGGGCGGACCGATGCCGAGTTCCTGACCTGCATCG
>JAGQRC010001042.1 GCA_020425835.1 Planctomycetota bacterium
ATCATGCCGTCCTGTCGCTCCGCGGCTCGTCGACCCTGGTCGTGCCGCCGGCATCGAAGGAGCAGTTCCGAGTCGGGGTGGCGCGCGACCTCCGGAAGCTCGCGGGCGCGCCGGGAATGCCCGGCCAGTTGGACGTGGTGAGTCTGACCCGCGGGGGAGGGTGCGACTCGGAGCGGGAGTTGTGGCGCGAGTCGATCGACTTCGCAGCCGAGAAGGAAGCCGTCCGATTGGAAGTCGCCCGGATGTTCGGGAAGGCGTGCACGTTGGCCTTCCCGGACGACAAGACCGTTCGGGTCGAGTGCTCGTTCCGGGTGGAGCCGCCGCAACTCTCGCGAGCTGCCGAGGTGGCGGGAAGGCTCTGGGGAGGCGAGTGGGACCTGATCGAGTTCCGCTGTGCGGGGCGGCGCTATCGCTACACGCCGAGCGGCCGAGAGTATGATCGCTCCGATCTCGAGTCGCTGCCCCACACCGCGCGATGAATCGGAATGATCGGCGCGGACGGATTGCAGCGAGCCCCCGGACTCTGGCGTACGTGGGCAGCTGGCTCTTCGTCGGACTGATCTGCGTCTGGCGCAGACTTCCGCCAACGGAGATCGACGTCGACCCCGCCGCCGGCGCGGCGGCGTTCGAGATCGACCTCAACTCAGCCTCGTGGGAGCAGCTGGTCCTTCTGCCCGGCATCGGCGAGACCCTGGCGCGGCGGATCGTCGAGGCGCGCGAGCGTCGAGGGGGATTCCGCAATCTCGAAGAAGTGATGGCGCTTCCCGGAGTTCCCGACCGTCCCTTCCAACGCGCGCGCTCTTACATCACACTCCGCGGCCCGACGATGCGGTCCGATCGGGAGGCCAGCGGAGGAGGTGCGGTCGATGAACGAGCAATTCTGCCTGGAGGCGAGCTACCGCCCGGCCGGTGACCAGCCGGGGGCGATCGAAGCGCTGACCCGCGGATTGAGTGACGGACGGGAGCACCAGACGCTCGTCGGAGTCACCGGCGCGGGCAAGACGTTCATCATGGCCAATCTGATCGCGCGCCACGGTCGGCCGACCCTGCTGATCTCCCACAACAAGACGCTTGCGGCCCAGCTGTACGCGGAGCTTCGCGGGTTCTTCCCCCACAACGCGGTCGAGTACTTCGTCAGCTACTACGACTATTATCAGCCCGAAGCCTACATCCCGCAGCGGGACATCTACATCGAGAAGGACGCGTCGATCAACTCGGACATCGACCGTCTGCGGTTGTCGGCGACTTCGAGCCTCATGTCGCGGCAAGACGTGGTGATCGTGGCCTCGGTCTCGTGCATCTACGGACTCGGGTCGCCAGAGGAGTATCGCAAGAAGATGGTTGGACTCCGTGTCGGAGGCGAACTGGACCGCGATGACCTCCTGAGGGACCTCGTGTCGGTTCAGTACGAGCGGAACGACATGGAGCCGGCGCGGGGGTCGTTCCGAGCGCGAGGGGATGTCGTCGAGGTCTATCCCGCCTACGATGAAGTGGGGTACCGCATCGAGTTCTTCGGGGACGAGATCGACCGCATCGAGGAATTCCAACGAGTGACCGGCGAGACGATCGAGGAGCACGAGTTCCTGACGATCTTCCCGGCGAAGCACTTCGTCCTCGGCGACGACGTCGTCGACCGTGCGACGGCGAGCATTCAGACGGAGCTCCGGGAACGACT
>JAGQRC010001043.1 GCA_020425835.1 Planctomycetota bacterium
GTCGCGCTCCGCTCCGGCCGGGTCGGTGCGCTCTCCCTCCTCCGAACGGCGCGGCTCCGCACGCCGCTCATCCGGACTGTGCTCATCCGCACCGTTCTCAACCGGGCTGTGCTCAACCGGACTGTGCGGACTCGGACCGTGCGGACTCGGACCGTGCGGACTCGGACCGTGCTGCTTCCCCGAGCCGTGGAGCGGTCGCGCCGGGATCCCGACCACCGTCGTGTGGGCCGGCACGTCGCGACCTCGCGTCACCACCGCGCCAGCACCGGTCTGGGCGTGCTCGCCGATCTCCACGGGGGCGACGAGTATAGTGCCGCTCCCGACAAAAGCACCATCGCCGACGACCGTGGTCGACTTTCGTCGACCGTCGTAGTTGGCGAAGATCGTGCCGGCGCCGATGTTCACGCCGGCGCCGACGATGCCGTCCCCGAGATAGGACAAGTGCTTCGCCTTGGAGCCAACCCCGAGGCTCGTGTTCTTGATCTCCGTGAAGTTGCCGATCGCCGAACCCTCGTCCATCGAGGTGCCCTCGCGAATGTGAGCGAACGGACCGACCTCGCACGCTCGGCCGATCCGAGCACCGCGACGGATCACCGTGAACGGCTGGACGACGGTGTCCGCTTCGATCTCGACGTCCTCTTCGATCAACGTCGACGCGGGGTCGACCACCGTCACCCCGCGACGCTGGTGCTCCTCGATGATCTGAGCACGGCGGATGGCGATCGCCTTCGACTGCTCGATCCGGTCGTTGACCTGCTGGAGTTCCCGTTCGCGACCGACGGGAAGCTCGTAGGCATGGACCCGCTCCCCCTGCTCGACGAGGACCCGCGCCACCGGCGGGAAGTACACCTCGCCCTGGACGTTGCCCTCGTCGCGCTCGATCCAGTCGCGCAGCGCTCGGGAGAGGGCGTGCGGCTCGGCGAGATAGACCCCGCCGTTGACCTCGTGGATCGCGCGCGTCGCCTCGTCCGCATCCGCTTCCTCGACAATGTCTGCGACGCCGCCCGGGCCTCGAACGATCCGACCGTAGCCGTGAGGGTTCTCCAACTCGAGCGTCAAGAGCGTCATGGCCGCGTCGGTGTCGCGATGCTGATCGAGCATCTCCGCCAACGAATGAGCGGACAGGAGCGGCAGGTCCCCGTTGAGGATGAAGAGCGCGCAACCCTTGGGGAGATCGTCGAGCATCCGCTCGAGTCCGACACGCACGGCGTCGCCGGTTCCTCGGGGTGGGTCCTGTAGAGCCCAGCGGATCGATCGACCGGAGACCATCCGGTCGGCGAACGCGGCGCGAACCCGTTCGGCCCCCGCTCCGATGACCACCCCCGCCTCGATCGCTCCCACGGCCTCGAGCGCACGCAGCGGGTACTCGAGGAGCGGAAGTCCGCACACGGGATGGAGCACCTTGGGAGTCCGAGATCTCATGCGCGTGCCGTGACCGGCGGCGAGCACCAGACCGGCGACGACGGTCTCGCGGTGGATGGATGGGTTCGTCTTCGGAGAGCCGTCGCCCACGAGCCAGCCACCTCTCGGGTGGAGGATCCCCACGGGGTTCGTCCTGCGGCGAGCGACCCGACGACGAGCCGGAGGACCACATCGGCGATGGGGAGACTTGTAGAAGTGGCTACCCGGCGAGGACTCGAACCTCGAATGTCTGGACCAAAACCAGATGTGTTGC
>JAGQRC010001044.1 GCA_020425835.1 Planctomycetota bacterium
CTGCTCGAGATCACCGAGACCTCCGATGGGCACCTGTTCGAGATCGACCCGATCGATCCCGGCACTTCCCAGACGACGGTCTTCGTTCCGGCAGACGTCGTCATCGCGCTCGAGGAAGGTGGACGGATCCCGCGGGACACGCTTGCCGAGCGGGTCACTTGCCACGTGCTGACCGTCACCCTCGACCTCGATCCCGCCGATCCGACGCGGTCGACGGGCGGGCGCGTGATCGGCGACACATTCTCTGGAACGGTCGAGTCGATCGACCGGGCAGCGGGTCGGATCCTCGTCGATGGAGCGTGGTGGTCCGTCGATCCCCTCGCGGAGATCATCGATCTCCGCGGGACCCAGACGGCGTCCTCGTTCGCGCAGATCGAGGTCGGCGACCGCGTCACGGGCTACGGACTGCTCGCCTGTCCCGGCGACGCCATCCACGGAACCGCGTTCGTCATCCTGCTCCTTCCTTCCCCATCCGATGGCGGAGAAGGTTGCGGACACGGGTACTGGAAGCAGAGCCAGCACTTCGATGCCTGGCCCACGCCCTACCCCCCCGATCTTCCGTTCGACGAGGTGTTCGACGATACCTTTCCCGGAAAGAGCCTGGTCGAGGTCCTGCAGCTCCCGGGTGGCGGACTCCACGCGCTCGGACGTGCTGCGGTAGCGGCGCTCCTGAACGCCGCTTCGCCCGACGTCGACTATCCACTGACCGCGGACGAGGTCATCCAGATGTTCGACGACGCGGTCCCTGGTGGTGGTCTCCAAGCCACCAAGAACGAACTCGAGGCGCTCAACGATGCGGGGTGCCCGCTGAACTGACTCGAGACCTGACGCGGCGCGACCCATCTCGCGACCGCTGCGCTCGGCCTCCTACACCGAAGAACGAGGAAACATGAGGACACTTGCATTCGCCTGCGTCGTCGCGCTCGCGCCGACCTTCGCCTGGGCCGATGGATCGGAGATGCTCGGCAACCCGACGATTCCGATCGCCAACGGCAACATCGTGATGGCCGCCGGCACCGGCATGCAGAACGGACCGGGACTGATCCAAATCGATCTTCCCGCCGCGGACATCGTCCAGGTGATCGCCTACTGGTCGGGAGCCGAGCTCGGCCCCATGCTCGGCGACGACTCGATCCAGATCGCCGGCGTCGATGTCTTCGGGAAATCGATCGGCGGACCGACCTTCTTCTTCACCTGTCCCGCCGGCTGCGGACCGACCGCCGGGGACTTCTACTACTCGGCGTTCCGCGCCGACGTGACCGATCTCGGCCTGCTGGCTCCGGGATCCAACACCCTCGAAGTCACCGGTGTGGACTTCTTCGCGGAGCGCAGCGGAGTCGGCCTCCTCGTCATCCTCGACGACGGGACCGGACCCGGCGTCGTCCGCGTCCGCGATGGCCTCGACCTCGCATTCCTTCCGTTCCGCGCTCCGCTCGACACCACTGTTCCGCAGACCTTCACGTTCGCGCCCGCGCCATTCGACCGCACGGGCCAGCTGACCATCTTCGCGGGAAGCGTCGGCGACGACGCCCGGACGAGCGCGATCGATGTCGTCGTGGGTTCGACGACCACGACCTTCGACAATCCGCTCGGCAGCAACGATGGCCCGCTCTGGGATACGACGGTCCTGTCGTTCCCGATCGCCGCGGGCGCGACCGAAGTCGTCGCTCAG
>JAGQRC010001045.1 GCA_020425835.1 Planctomycetota bacterium
CGGAGCTCAGCTCGATGTCGAGTCGAGCCGATCCCGATCCGCGGCGGATTCCGCGTCGGAGCGCCGCCATGCTCGACCGTCGAAGAGCTCGTGGGGACGAAAGCGCGCCTTGTAGGTCATCGACCGGCATTCGCGGACCCAGTAGCCGAGGTAGACGAACGTCTTGCTTCTCTCGGTGCCGATCTCGATCTGGCGGAGCACATTGAGCGTCCCGAGGCTGCGACGCGAGAGACCTGGATCGAAGTAGGCGTAGATCGCGTTGAGCGCTCGAGCCGATTCACCGACGTACGCCACGCCGACGAGTCTCGCCTGGAGCCGGAACTGGAGTTCCAGAGTTCGAGTCGCGTTGGCGAGGAACGACTGCACGTAGTCCATCGCGTCGAAACTCGGCGCCGGCCACCCGCGACTGCGAGAGCGTTCCTCGTGATAGTGCAGGTAGAGTCGAACGTGCTCCGGGTCGAGCGTCGGCTCTTCGACTCGGATCTCGATGTCGGTGTTCGCTCGGAGCGTGCGGCGCTGCTGGCGAGTCGGTCGGAAGTCCGCGAGTCGCAGGCGGATCGGAACGCACTCACGACAGCCCTCGCAGACGGGAGCCATCAGCGTGCTCCCGAATCGACGCCAGCCCGACTCGAGCAGGCGATCGTACTCGTCGGGATGGAGCTCGTCGACGACGCGATAGGTCATCGTCGCATCCCGATCGGGAAGGTACGGACAGCGTTCCGGGTCGGCGGTGAATTCGTACAGGTCGCGCATGGCCCCTCGGACGACAGATTCGGCACGGCTCGCTGCCAGTGTACTCGAGCGCACGGAAGGTGCGATCTCCGTCGGGTCCGTCTCGCCTCGAGCCCTTCGGGGGGCCCGCACTCAACCCGAGCGAGTCGAGAGCGATGCGGGCCTCGCCCCGTAGATCGAGTCCAGGATCCTCGAGAGCGCGGCACCCCAGGAGAGGGAGCGATCGTAGAACTGGTCGGTGACATCGTCACAGGCGCGGCGGTGCTCCCGGTAGGACACCGGGTCGTGCGCCAGCCGCAGGATGGTGTCTCGGAGGGCGCCGGGGTCGCCAGGGGGGACCTCTGCGATGGCGGGACCGAGGACATCGACGGCGTTCGAGAGGCGACTGGTGATCACCGGGCGACCCGCTAGTACCCCTTCGACGGCCACTCGATTGAGGCCCTCGGTGAACCCTCGGTTCGTCGGGACGATGACCGCGTGCGCACGAGCGAACGCTGCCGGCATCGTTTCGCGGTCGAGCTGACCCAACAGTGTGACCGACGATTCCAGTTCCGCGCGGGCGATCGCACAGCGCAGCTGATCCTCCGCCGGACCGGATCCCGCGAGCTCCCAGGTGAATCGCCCCGGCTCGCGCGCTTCGAGTTCCTCGGCGAGGTCGACCAGCTCCATCACCCCCTTGTTCTCGTCGAGCCTTCCCGCGAAGAAGAGGCGGAACGGTCCAGCGTCGGGAGGCTCCCCGATCTCGTCGAGATGACCCGATCGATACTGCACGCGAACCTGATGAATCGGTGTCGAGAGGTCGGGCACCAGCGTTCGGACCTGGCGCTCGCACTCCGGGCTCACCCCGATGATGGCATCGGCTCCGCGCCAGATCGGCTTCGACGCGTGAAGGAAGAGGCGATGGTGGAGTCGAGTCGGTACATGACCCTGGGGCCACAGG
>JAGQRC010001046.1 GCA_020425835.1 Planctomycetota bacterium
GAACGAGTTGGACGGCGTCGTGTCGTTGTCGCCGTGGAAGCGAATCGTGTAGTTCCCCGACGCGAGCCGGTACGGACCGCGGCTGTCGCTGGTCGGTGAGTTCGCGGTCTGGCTCGTCCAGAGCCCTTCCGACTCTCCGTACGGATCGACGAGGGACCAGCGCAGGCCGGTCGATGTCCCGAGGATCTCGAAGAGCACCTGTTCCGACGGCGAGGCGGTGTACTCGAACCGGTGCACGCTGCCCGCGCTGGGGAGGGAGACGATCCCGACCTCGTCGAGCGCGATGACCGCATCGGTCTCGAAGGACTCGACGACGGCGAACGCGTAGTCGGGGATCGCCGCGCCCTGGTTGCGGATGACCAACTCGTACGATCCGGCTGGAAGCGTCACCGCTCCGTAGTCCGAATTCGTCGTCGAGTTGAGCTGCAGGTCGAAGATCGCTCCGCCGGTCTCATCCACGAGTCTCCAGTACAGGGAGGGGCGGAGGAGCTGGTTGTCGAAGAACATCCGCGTCGCCGTACCCAGCGTGAGGGCGTAGGTCCGCGATGATCCGGAGGTCAAGGTGTCGGCGACGGTGGCGCCGAGGCTGAGCGGCTGGCTCGAGGTCGGGGCGTCGGTGACCTGGAACGAGGCGCTCGGGAGCGTGTCGGTCCCGGGATCGAGGACGATCGTGTAGGTGCCCGCCGCCAGGGTGAACGGTCCGCGGTCGCCGCTGGTCGTGCTCGACGCGAGGACCGATGCGAAGAGAGGCTCGCCCACCGCATCGAAGCAGCTCCAGACGAGTGAGGTGGCTGCGGTCAGCAGGTCGAAATAGACCCGCTGTCCGGCACTCACCGTGAACCCGTAGCGATGGACGCTGCCGACGCTCGTGAACGTGTCGCTGATCACGTCGCCCAATGCGATGGTCGTGCTGACATCGCTCACCGTCCTCAGCTCGAACTGGTAGCTCGCCGTCTGGCTGTTGTCGGCGTCGAACTTCACGCGATAGGTGCCCGCACGAAGGAGGAACGGGCCCCGGTCCGCAGAGGTCGTGCTGGACGTGGTGAACGGGGCGAAGACGGTGAAGCCGAACGCGTCCACCATCGACCAGTCGAGCGGGCTCGCGCCGGCTTGGAGATCGCAGTAGACCCGCGTGTCGGCGGCGAGCGTCAATTCGTGCTCATCGACTCCGCCCGGCGCCGTGATCGCGCCGCTCACCGTCGTGTCGAGCGCGATGGTCGACGTCGTCTCGGTGGTGGGCCAGACCGCGAACTCGTAGCTCGGAGTGCCGGTTCCGGAGTGGAAGAACTGGAGCTCGTAGGTCCCCCCGGCGAGCGGGAAGGGGCCCTGGTCGAAGTTCACGGACTGAGCACCGGCGTTGGCGAAGACCGGTTGTCCGGACGGATCGAGCAACGTCCACTGCAGGCCGGAGGCGACCGCGATCAGGTCGAAGAAGAGGAGCTGACCCGCGGTGGCCGTGAAGGTGTAGCGATCGACCTCGCCGGCGACGGAGATGTCCCCCGCGACCGGGGTCGACAGCGCGATCGGGGTCCCCGTGGCGGCGAAGCTCGAGGTCCCGGCGTCGAGCAGTTGGAACTCGATCGCGGTCGAGAGATCGTTCTCGGCGTAGATCGAGATCGTGTAGTCGCCACCGACGAGTGCCACGTCGGACAGGTCGACGAAGCTCG
>JAGQRC010001047.1 GCA_020425835.1 Planctomycetota bacterium
GGCTGCTCGATCCAGAACGCGCGAGCCGCGACGCAAGGATGAGAGAAACCCGCACGGCTCGCAGCAACTCGGGGAACCAGGTGGACGGCGATCGTCTCAGGATTCGACAAGTGCCGGCTCGGCCTCGCCTTCCACCTTTGGAGCGGACCGCGGAGAACACCGCCCTCCACGGTCCACTTCGCTCCGACGGGAGCGTCGAACCGTCGGCTTCGCGCCGCTGTGAACGGAGCCGGCGGTTTCCCGTCGCTTTCGTCGCGACCCGAAGCGCCGGTCGCCGCCGGCGCACCATCCGTTTCCTGGCAGAGTCTGGGGCTCGCCGACGCATTGGTGCCACAACTCCCGCTCATGACGAGCGGACGAAAGGCAGACCCATGCGCCTCATCACTCGATTCCCACTCCTCACCCTGAGTCTCTCGATGCTCGTGGGGACCCCACTCTTCGCCGGCAGCTTCGAGGAGTCGATCCTCCCGGGACTGGTGATCGACGACTCCGCGACGATCGTGCTGCCCGTGACGCCGATCGAGGACATCGTGACCCTTCGCTGTGAGCTCGACATCTCGCACGGCTTCCTCGGCGACCTGTCGTTGCTCCTCCGATCCCCGTCCGGCACCGAGGTCACGCTGCTCCAGAGCGAGCCGGACAGCTCGCAGGATCTGGCGGTCGCGTTCTCCACGGGCGGAGCCCTGTTCGACCGTTCGCTGCTGCGCGAGGGCACCGCGTTCGATCTCCAGGCCCAGGGACCGGGGAGCATGGAGGACTTCCAGGGCGAGACGAGTGGCGGCACCTGGGAGTTGGTGGTCACCGACTCGTTCCCGTTCTCCGACGATGCCGTGCTGAACCGCTGGACCCTCGTGTTCAACGCCCCGCCGACCGGCCCGTCCTATCTCACTCGAGAGGATGCGGTCGCGTCGTTCCTCGACGCGGGCTCGGGCGTGAACCTATCCGCGATCTCGGTGGCCTGGTGCGCACGCGAGGACTTCGGCTTCGGCGCCGGGTTCGAGGGACTCCTCCCCGCGGGCACGATCGTGAGTTCGAACGCGACGGGCACCGGACCGAGTCACACTCTCTCGAGTCCCGCGTACTTCTTCTTCATCGACGATGAACCCGGCACCGACTTCGCCCACGCGACCCGCTACGTGTTCCTGGACGCGTCCGATCCGACCCCCTCCGTAGCCGAGGGCTCGATCGAGATCGTCGCGCAGACGTGGTGGCCGAGCATCGAGCGACCCGGGGAACCGGCGACGGTGTACTTCGGCACGGATCTCGAGCGTTCCTCCGACGGGCCCGCCGGCCCGGAGAACGAAGACGGACAGGTCTCCGGCGGCTCGACGGAAGCGTGGGGAGTGGTCGCGCCCGATCCTCCGTTCGGCCCGGCGGAACCACAGAACAACGCTTGGGGTTTGGTGGTCAACCTGTCCCGCGATGATCACCACGCCAACAACGTCCGCCAGATGACCACCGATCTCGTCGAGCACTACGGACTGAACCAGGACCAGATCTTCCTCGCGAACGGCTACGACGCCGCGACCGAAGCGCAGGTCGACGACGCCTTCGCGCAACTCTGCGCGGCCGCGACACCGCAGTGCGACAAGATCTTCGTCCGTATCTCGGGGCACGGCACTCCGGATCGAGGGATCCGTGTGGAAGCGGACGCCACGGACCCC
>JAGQRC010001048.1 GCA_020425835.1 Planctomycetota bacterium
ACAGCGCAGGAAGAAGAACTGAATCGACGGCTGTCCCGCGGCCGCCGCCTTGGTGATGGCCAGCTCGAGCTCCGCTTCGGTGCCGGAGCCGTACTCTATGCCCGACTCGATGACGCCGGTCGGTGAGCCGAAGTGCCGACCCATGATGCCGACGAAGAGGATCAAGGTGTCTGCGAAGCGGTCGAAGAGCTGCTGGTTGATCAACTCCTGGGGGACCCCGAGGCCGTAGCTCGAGTAGTTCTCGCAGTCGATCACGTCCAGCCGGACGTCGTCGCGGTTGCCGTAGGTCTGGTTCCAGCGGGTGAAGTACTCGCGGACGAGCTGACGTTCCGGCTCGAGGTCGTGCGGAGAGGCGAGGAAGACGTGGTAGACGTGAGGCGACGGCATTCGATGCTCCTCGATCTCGCCGTTCAATACGACCCGGTGAACCGTTCGAGCGAACGATCCTCCGAGTCGGAGCGGGGAGAGTCAAGGCGGCGGCTGCGTTCCCCTACGGGCACCCGCCCGGCTGCACGCAGTTCAAACCGTCCGCGGTCGGGTCCGTGCCGCAGACCCCGCCCGGCGCCGGTGGCTCCGTTCCCGACTGGAACAGGAAGGTCAGCAGGAAGACGGCGTCGCCGATGTCGATCGCGCCGTCGTCGTTGTGGTCGCACGCGTCGTCGCAGTTCGGGTCGGCGCCACTTCCGAAGAGTGCCTCGAGGTGGAAGATCGCGTCGCCGAGGTCGCGGAGACCGTCGCCGTTACAGTCTCCGCGGCGGAAGAACGCTTCGGTCGGCTCCAGAACGACTAGCCCATCGAGCGTCGCGGGGAAGTTGTCGAAGCCGGAGAGCGACTCGACCTTGTTGGGGACGCCGAGCGACGTGGACCACTCGAGCATCGTCGCGATGCACTCACCGACGGGGAAGGTCGCCGGGTTGGTGGAGTAGGTCGAGCGGATCCAGTGCTCCTGGTCGTCCAGCAACAGCGTGACATCCTCGGCCAAGCTGAACAGCACCTCGACCGTCCAGCCGTCCGAAAGCAAGGTCGGCGAAAAGAACTCCGGGCCCGCGCCGCCGCCGAGCGCTGCTGCTTCACCGATCGGGGCGAGACCATCGATCACGAGAAGATTGGGATCGTGTGCGACCGCCATCGAGAAGCCAGTCGTCTCCGGATCGAAGAGGAGCGCGGGCGAGACGACCGGGTCGACGGTGAAAGTGCCCTGGCCAGGCGATCACCGCGCGACTGATCGAGTGGAGACAGAGCCGACGTGCCGAGTTCGGCCCCCTCGCGACCCTCCTTCGAGAGCAGGCACGGTCTCACCCTTCGCCGGAAGCGCGCGCGTGGGCGATCGCCGCCTGGACGGCGAGCTTCGGCGGCCTTCCTCTTCGGAGCGACTGCGAGCTGTTGTTCGACGCCGAGTTCGATCCCGACGTGCGTGCGACATGGATTCGACTCTCCGCGCTGTACGCCCAGGAGTCCACCGGGCTCGATCTCGAGACCCCGAGCCGGAGCGAGACCTTGCTCGAGCAGGCACCCGACGATCAGCTCCGCGGCTTCAGCCCCGATCTTCGGTACGTGATGCGTTGGTGAAACGAGTCACGCGACTACGATTGGTGAACCTCGCGACCGGCCGCGACTGGCCCGTCTCCGACAAGCTCGGGCTCGCCTTCTCCCCTGAGTCAT
>JAGQRC010001049.1 GCA_020425835.1 Planctomycetota bacterium
GACTCGATCGGAATGCGCCCCGGGACGGAGGTCGCGCCGGGGGTGTACGAGGTCGTACTCGCCGTCGACACCGCGAACCTGATCCGCGTGGAGCCGACCGGGGATCCGCGACCCGCACCGGCGACCATCTTCCTCGGACCGGGCGAGACGCTCGGTCCAACGATCGCTCTGCGCCCGATCGCTGCGGTGAAGGCGCGCACGATCGATGAGAACGGTCAGCTGTTCGCCGGGTCGCTCGACCTGTCCTGGTCCGATGAGCGACTGGATCCCGACGAGGCCGAATCGCGCTCTCGGATCCTCCATGGGCGTCCGTTCACGGTAGCGCTCCGAGGGGGACGGCTCGAGACCGCCGGGGTTCCGGTCGGAGTGAGCGGTCTGAGTTTCCGGCGCACGACCTCCGAGGCGGTGGCGACGCGTGGAGAGACGATGCAGCCGGGAACGAACGACCTCGGTGTGGTCCAGCTGACCGAGCGTCGCCGTCTCGAGGGTTCCGTGTCGCTCCCGACCGGGCAGCCCGCGGCGGGGGCCCGCGTCGCCCTCGTCCCGATCTCGGAGGCGGACCACTATCCGCTGCGACCCCGTCGGAGTGCCGGGCGACTCCAGGAGATCGAAGTCGGCCCGGACGGTCGATTCGCGATCGACGGGTTGCCGATCGATCTCGACGAGTCGCTGGCGCTCACCGTGCGACTCGATGGGTATCTCGACGCGATCGAGTTTCCGATCGACGTCGAGCGCACGAACCGCGAGTTCCGGTTGGTCCTGGGGAACGAGCTGGAGATCGTCGCGGGGTATCGCCGCTCGCCGATCCCGAAGGACGCCACGTTCGAGTTGTCGTACCTCTCGACGGACGACAACGAGCCCGAGGTCATCCTCGGCGAATGGAACGGAGGGGAGAGCCTCCGATCGTTCGATGTCCGTCCGGGGACCTACCGACTGCGGTGGGGACCTCGCGAGCCCTTCCCCGGAATCCCGGCACTCGAGTCGAGGGTGTTCGTCGGTTCTGGCTCCGTTCAGCGACTCGCGCTGCAAGTCGACGTCGATGGGTTCGGCGGCACCGCGGACTTCAACGGGCATCCGCTCGAGCTCGGTTGGATCATCACCACCGACGACCCGAACGACCCCTCGCGGCTCCGTGTCGGGCGGGTTCGCGACGGTCGGTACGACGCGATGGTCGTCGGCGGTGCGGGCACCGTGTTCGTCACGCTGGTGCCCGAGCGCGATCCGCTCCCGGTCGTGGACTTCGCGACCGGGCAGGGGCGTCCGATCGAGATCTCACGGACCGCGCGGTCAGGGAGCGCCGCGGTCCCGATCTACTACGAAGCCTACGACGTCATCCTGAGGGTCCCGAGCGGAGCCGACCCCGCCAACCACGTGAACGTCACGCCGGATCACTACTCGTGGGATGGCGAGGAATGGGAGGCGCGGACAGGGTCCCCGATCGACGTCATCTCCGACGAGATTCGCTTTTCGCTGATGCGCCCGGGCTCCTACCACTTCGAGATCTCCGGAGGCTCGGGGTCGCGATGGCGCGCGACGCGAACGGCGATCGTCGACGACCAGGATGTGGAGATCCTGATCTCGCGGTAGCAGTCCGTTGAAAAACTGCTTTCGAGTCGAGAGTCCGAGATTTCAAGGCCAGTACTTCCGGCGAAACGCAGTCG
>JAGQRC010001050.1 GCA_020425835.1 Planctomycetota bacterium
GGGACGGTTCGAGCACCTGGCAGAGGAGTACGAGCTCGAACTGTCCATGCGGGCGCGGCGGAACTCGTTCATCCGGGGCGAAATGGCGCCGGTCGAGCTGAGGGCTCATCTCACGATTCACGGGCACGAGCTGCCGCTGACCCTTCTCGAGGCCGCGTCGCTCACGGTGACCACGACGCAACGGGACGACTCGGAGATCCGCTTCGAACTCGACACCACCGAGCTGCTCGAGACGGGCTCGTTGCGCACCGAGTTGCGCGTTCCGGAGTCGACCTTGTTGTTCGAAGCCGAACTCGCAGGACGGGTCTCGAGCTTGAGCCGCGAGAAGCCTTCTCTTCTCTCCGCAATGTCGGTGCAGTCGACCGCTGGGTCCGACAACGAGGAGACCGTCGACGGTTTCTATCTGACTCGGACGAGTGGAGGGTTCGCGATCGAGCGGCGGGGGCGCTCCGGCGAGTTGCGACCGGACCGACCCGTCTCGGTTTGGTGCATGCGCGGTGAAATGGCCTTCGAGCCCGTGGAGCTGAAGACGGACGCGGCGGGGCGAGTGGAGCTCGGCGCTCTCGACGGGGTCGAGATCATTCATGTGACGGATGACGACAGCGAGATCTCCGCCGGGTGGCGTGTGACTCGCGATCACGTCTGGCTTCCCGAGACGGTCCACCTGCGTGCGGGTGAGGTCCACCGGATTCCGTATGCCGGACGGGCAACGGCGGTCGATCCGCGGTTCTTCTCGTGCCTCGAGCTTCGTGGACACCATGAGACGCAGCCGATCCCCGTCCGTTCGCGGATCGAAGCGCTGTCCCTCCGGGGCGGCTTCCTCGAGGTCGGAGGGCTCCCGGCCGGCGACTACCGGATCGACTTCAAGGAGTCGGGGCAGCAGGTCCTGGTCCGAGTGAGCGGCGGTCGAGCGATCGGAGACCGGCTGGTCGGCCGACACCGAGTGCTCGAACCATCGCCCGCTCCGCGTCCGCACATCCCGCGCGTCGAGGTGGCTGAGGCGGAGATTCGCTTTGCGGTGGTCGGAGGCGACGCATCGACTCCCATCGAGGTCGTCGCGGACCGCTACCTCAACGGGACACGCTACTGGTGGTCGGATCCCTTCCCGGATCTTCGTCAGCGGATCTCGGAGGGGAGCGCGGCGACGTATCTCACCGGGCGAGATCTCGGCGACGAGTACCGCTACGTGCTCGATCGACAGCGGCAACCGCGATACCCGGGAAACCCGCTGGAGCGGCCCGGGCTGGTCCTCAATCCGTGGATGCTGCGCGAGACCAGCACCGAGCGCTTCGGCGCCGCGACGGGTGGAGCGTGGGCAGGGCGGCGACCGACCGGGAGCGACGCGGCCGGTGGTGAGCTGGAAGAGGACTTCGGCGGGGTACAGCTCGACCGCGATCTCGAGATGAGCCCCTTCCCCGACTTCCTCCCCGACGGCCCCGTGATCCTCCGCGACCTGAAGCCCGACGCGAACGGTTGGGTGCGCGTGCCGATCGCGGCGCTCGGGGGCAACCCGTTCGTCGAGATCCGTGCGGGCAGCACCACGCGTTACGTCGGTCTCGAAGCTCGCGACTTTGCGCCGCGTGACCTCACCCTGCAGCGGGGGCTCGATCCTGATCGACACGCGTCGGAGCAGAAGCGCATCGTGCCGCTCGTCGAGGG